>NZ_JBICZB010000241.1:0-1001 GCF_043201815.1 Kitasatospora sp. NPDC048296 | reverse complement strand
CCGTTGCCGTCGAGCTGGTTCGCGCCGGTCCAGGTGCCGTTCGTGTTGCGCTGGTTCTCGTAGACGTTGCCGGATACCAGCGTCTGCAGGTGGAGAGTTCCGTCCGTCAGCGCCTCGGCCGCCATCGCGGTGACGTGACCGTTGCCGTCCAACAGCGCCGCACCCGTCCAACTGCCGTCAGGGTTGCGCTGGTTCTCGTACACGTTGCCGCCGGTCACGGTCTGGACGTGCATCGTCCCGTCGGCCATCCCCGTGGCCGCCAGAGCCGTGATGGAACCACTGCCGTCCACCAGACCCGCACCCGACCAGGAGCCATCACGGCTGCGCTGGTTGTCGTACACCTTCCCACCGGCCAGCGTCAGCACATGAAACGTGCCGTCCGCCAGCGCAGCGGTCGCCGTCTGCGAGACCGTCCCATTACCGTCGATCATGCTGGCACCGGTCCACGTGCCATCCGTGTTCCGCTGGTTGTCCCACACATTGCCCGCCACCACCGTGTCCAGCCGCATCGGGAACGGGTCCGCCTTGTCAGCGCCCAGTCCGTACTTGGGGCCGCAGTACGGCCAGGCGGATTGCCCCTGGGCGGCCAGCACCTTCTGCGCGATGATGATCTGTTGCGCCTTGGTGGCCTGGTTGGCGTAGGGCGCATACCTCTGCCCGCCGTACGCGTTCCAAGTAGAGGCGGCGAATTGGAGGCCACCGTAGTAGTTGCCGGTGTTGATGCTCCAGTTACCGCCGCTCTCGCACTGGGCGACCTTGTCCCAAGTACTGAGAGATGCTGCTTCCGCCGTCCCCGTCGAGGTGTTCGACCAGATGCCCAGGGCGGCCGCGAGCGCCAGCGGAAGGGCAAAGCGACGCTTTCGGAAAAACGTTGACACGATGGACACTCCGCTGATGGTCGGGATCACTTGAGGAAGCCGGCGGCGGAGATGGCGGTGATGTTTCCGTTGCCGTCGAGCTGGTTCGCGCCGGTCCAGGTGCCGTTCGTGTTGCGCTGGTTC
>NZ_JBICZB010000240.1:0-1004 GCF_043201815.1 Kitasatospora sp. NPDC048296 | reverse complement strand
CCCGCGAACGAACGGTTCGACTGCTGGCGGGAGCTGGTCGGGCGGACCCGGGACAGCGAGATGACCAGTGCGCACGCCGACGACTTCGAGGCGGAGATGCGGCGCCTGGAGCTGGGGCCGGTGACCCTCCTCAGATCCTCCTTCCCGCCCGCGCGGTTCCGACGGACCGCCAAGATGGTGCGGCGGTCGGACCCGGGGGTGTACCACCTGACGCTGGTGCTCGACGGCGGCCTGTCCCTGACGCGCGACGACCGCGTACCGACGACCACCTTCAATCCGGGCGAGCTGTACGTGCTCGACAGCTCACAGCCGTACGACGTACGGGGCCTCGGCGTCCGCGCCGCCGGCCGCGCGGAACCGCGGATCGAGGCCGTGGGCCTGGACTTCCCCGTGTCCCTGCTGCCGCTGCCGCCCCGCCGCCTGCGCGAGCTGATGGGCCGGGCGTTCTCCGGGCAGGAGGGCACCTGCGCGCTGCTCGCGCAGTTCCTCGTCGGCCTGGACCGACAGGCCACGGCCCTCGGGCCGGTCGAGGCACCCCTGCTGGGGACGATCGTGGTCGACCTGATGGCCGCCTGGCTGGCCCGGGAACTCGACGCCGAGGCGGCGGTCCCGGACGACGCCCGGCAACGGGCCCTGGTGGAGAGCGTGCGGACGTTCATCCGGCGCAACCTGCACGACCCCGAACTCTCCCCGTCCGTGATCGCCACCGCGCACCACATCTCCGTCAGCTACCTGCACCGCCTCTTCACCCAGCAGTCGCAGGGCGACACGGTCGCCGCCTGGACCCGTGGCCAGCGGCTGGAGAAGGCCCGTCGCGACCTCGCGGACCCGGCGCTGCGGGCCGTGCCGGTCCACGCCCTGGCCGCCCGCTGGGGCATCCCCCGTGCCTCCGACTTCACCCGCTCCTTCCGGGCCGCCTACGGGATCCCGCCCAGCGAGCACCGCCGCCGGGCCCTGGCCGGCCGCACGGGCGAGTAGCCGCGGCGGCGGGCACCCGGTCCCTA
>NZ_JBICZB010000239.1:0-1024 GCF_043201815.1 Kitasatospora sp. NPDC048296 | reverse complement strand
GGGGTTGATCTCGGAGACGGCGCCGACGAGCGTGGTCTTGCCGACACCGAAGCCGCCCGCGATGACGATCTTCGCGGAGGTGGTGGCGCGGGTGGGGGCGGCCGCGTTAGAGCTTGCGAAGTCCACTGAGGACCCTTTCGAGCAGCGTGACGTCGGGCTGGTTTCCGGATTCGCCGCCGGAAGCGGGCTGGTGGATGGCGACGAGGCCGGCCTCGGCCAGGTCGGCCACGAGGATGCGGGCCACTCCCAGGGGAAGGGAGAGCAGCGCCGAAACCTCCGCGACGGATTTGACCTCCGTGCACAGGGTGCAGATCCGCTGGTGCTCGGGGAGCAGGGTGGCCAGGCGCTGCGGGTCGACGTCGGCGGAGACCAGGGCCTCCAGCGCGAGCTCGTAGCGCGGCCGGGTGCGACCGCCGGTCATCGCGAACGGCCGGATCAGCGGGCCGGAGTCGGGCTCGTCCTCGAACTCCTCGACGTGCCCGGGCTCCTGGGCCGGCTGGTAGCCGGGCGCCTGGGCGGGTGCCGGGGCCGGCCAGCCGGTCGGTTGCGGGCCGGGCGGCGGAGTGTCGTAGGCGGGCTGCTGCCCGGCGTACGGGTCGTACTGGCCGTACTGCTCCTCGGCCCGGGGGTACGGGTGCTGCTGGGGCTGCCCGTACTGGTGCCGGCCGTACTGCTGACCGTGGCCGACGCCGGGTGCTCCGAAGGCGTCATGGCCTGTGCCAGGGTACGGAACGCCGTACTGGCCGCTGCGGTCGTCGGGCGGTGTCACGGTTCCTCTCCTCACAGGGTGCGGCGGTGCGGTGCGAGCTTCGGTACGAGTCCGGAGCCGGTGGTGCGAAGGCCGTACAACGTCCGAACCCGAGCCCGCCGAAGCGGGCCCGGGAAGGACGCGGAGGTGCTTCGAATACCTGGACGGTATCCGACGAACCGTCAGTGCAGGAGACTGCCCTGGAGTTCCGCGCGAAGTGCGGGGGTGAGGACGGCGCCGGCTCGGTCGACGAGCAGGGCCATTTCGTAGCCGACG
>NZ_JBICZB010000238.1:0-1033 GCF_043201815.1 Kitasatospora sp. NPDC048296 | reverse complement strand
CGACGCCCTGGCCGCCCTCGCCGACGGTCAACCCCACCCCGACCTCGTCACCGGCACCGCAGCCGTCAGCGGCAAGACCGTGTTCATCTTCCCCGGCCAGGGCTCCCAATGGCCCGCCATGGGACAACACCTCATAGCCACCAGCCCCGTCTTCGCCCAACACATCACCAACTGCACCCAGGCCTTCGCCCCCTACACCCCCGACTGGAACCTCACCGACCTCCTCACCAACCCCGACCCCGACCTCCTCGAACGCGTCGACATCGTCCAACCCGCCCTCTTCGCCGTCATGACCGGCCTCGCCACCCTCTGGCAACACCACGGCATCACCCCCGACGCCGTCATCGGCCACTCCCAAGGCGAAATCGCCGCCGCCTACACCGCCGGCGCCCTCACCCTCAACGACGCCGCCAAAACCGTCATCCTCCGCGCCCAAGCCCTCACCCAACTCGCCGACACCGGCGCCATGGCCTCCATCCCCCTCCCCCCACACGACCTCGAACCCCACCTCAACAACGACCTCCACATCGCCGCCCACAACTCCCCCACCACCACCATCATCAGCGGCACCCCCACCGCCATCCACACCCTCGTCACCACCCTCCACAACACCGGCATCGACGCACGCACCATCCCCGTCAACTACGCCTCACACTGCCCCCACGTCGAACCCCTCCAGCACCACCTCACCACCGCCCTCAACCCCCTCAACCCCCAACCCACCACCACCACCTTCTACTCCACCGTCACCACCACCCCCCTCGACACCACCACCCTCACCCCCGACTACTGGTACACCAACCTCCGCAACCCCGTACAACTCCACCAAACCCTCACCCGACTCCACACCGACGGCTACCGCCACTACATCGAAATCAGCCCCCACCCCGTCCTCCTCCCCACCATCCACCAAACCCTCGACAACCACCCCACCACCATCCACCCCACCCTCCGCCGCCACCACGGCCACCACTTCCCCCACGCACTCGCCCACACCCACACCCACGGACTCACCCCCACCACCCCCACCACC
>NZ_JBICZB010000237.1:0-1036 GCF_043201815.1 Kitasatospora sp. NPDC048296 | reverse complement strand
GGCGTGGCCGGGTGCACCAGGGCACTTCCGATGGGGCCGCCGCCCATCGCGAGCAGGCCTTGCGCGAGGGCCTCAGCCCCTCTTCGTCTGACAGCTCCATGGTCACCCGCCACGGTCACCCGCGCGAGCCGATGACGGACCCCGGCGGCAAGGCGGCGTATCACCCGCTGCGGGTGAGGCCGTGGCCGTTCGAGTTCGCTCGAATGGAGCGGGAGGACACCTGGCTGCTGACGCGGAAGGGGATCGGTGATGGCGAAGCGTGGCTCAGAGAGCGAACGCGGGAAGGCGTGGTGGGTGGCACCACTCGTGTTGTCGGCCCTCGCCCTCGTCTTCATCTTCGAGAACAGGGCGGAGACGTCCATCAGGGTGCTGATCCCGATCGTCACGATGCCTTTGTGGGCGGCCCTGCTGGGCATCTGGCTGGTCGGTGTGGTCGCCGGGCTGTTCCTCTCCCGTCGACGCAGGCGGTGACCCGCCCGGCCGCTCACCCACCGCGCGTGGTGCGCCGGCGCCGTGAGCCCGTCGGCCGTCCTGCCCGCCACCTGAAACGGCCCCGGAGAGTGGCGGCCGTCCCCCGTCTGGTCAGCTCGCGATGCATCCGGGGGACTCATGCGCCACAACTGTTGGTAGCGATGCACCAGCAGTGCGTCACGGACGGTTTGAAGGGCAGGGTCTGCGGATGAGGATTGTCGTTGATCTCAACCGGTGCCAGGGCTACGCGCAGTGCGCGTTCCTGGCGCCGGACGTGTTCGAGATGCATGGCGAGGAAGCACTCCTGTACGACCCCGCCTTCACCGATGCGCAGCGCGATCAGGTGCGACGGGCCGCGGCCGCCTGTCCCGTCCAGGCGATCCTGGTCGAGCCGGACCAGGCGCGCGTCACACGGGTGGGGGCCTGAGATGTCGGTCTCCCTGCGTGAAGCGGTACTGGAGTTCCGGCGCGACGGGCGGATCGTCATCGTCGGCGCCTCGCTGGCCGGTCTGCGGGCCGCCGAGGCACTGCGCACGGGCGGGTTCACCGGGGCGCTCACGCTGGT
>NZ_JBICZB010000236.1:0-1055 GCF_043201815.1 Kitasatospora sp. NPDC048296 | reverse complement strand
GAAGGCGAGCGGAACGGTGTGCAGGGAGGTGTATCCGGGGCCCGACGACAGATAGGCCTGCCGATGCGCCAGCCGGACGACGTTGCGATGGGTGATGCCGACGCACTTCGGGACTCCGGTCGAACCCGAGGTGAAGGTCACGAACGCGAGCGAGTCCGGGTGTGCGGCGGTCGTGAACGCGTCGGCGGATTCCGCGGCGAGCGCGGCCTGTACCGCGGGGTCGTCGAGGACGACGACCGTACGGCCCTGCGCCGCCGCGCCGATCCCGGCCATCGCCTCGGCCGTGGCCACAATGACTTCGGCCCTGCTGTCGCCGACCAGCAGCCGGTTGCGCTCCGGCGGCGCGATCGGATCGAGCGCCAGGTACGCGCCACCGGCCTTGAGTACCGCGAGCAGCGCCGTGATGAGGCCGGCCGACCGGGGGACCGCGATCCCGACGACGGTGTCGGTCCGCACGCCGTGCGCGCGCAGCACTCGTGCCAACCGGTTGGAGCTGTCATCGAGTTCCGCATAGGTCATGGTCCGGTCCACACCGACGACGGCCGTCGAGCCGGACGCGGTGGGCAGAATCGCGGCGAAGAGCTCGGGCACGGTCGCCTCGACGGTGGTGCCGAGGGTTTCGAGACCCCAATCGAGCAGTTCCTGACGATCGGCGGCGGAGAGGACCTCGATCTCGCCGATGCGGGCCTCGGGCCGCTCGGCCATCTGCTGGAGTATCAGCTCATAGGTCGCCAGCACGCGTTCCGCGTCGGCCTCGCTCAGCCGTGAGGGCTCGTATGTCATGTGGAGCAGCAGTTCGTCACCGGCCACCACGCTGAGGTCCAGCGGGAAGCCGGTCTGCTCGTAACTCCGGACGACCCGCAGATCGAGCCCGGCGGCCTGCGACTCGGTGTCCTGGTGCAGATCGATGAACTGGAAGAGGTTCTCGAACAGCGGCGTCCCGCTCGGTACCGAGGTGTGCCGTCGGATACGGGCGATGCCGATGTGCTCGGCCTTGCGTATCCCGTTCAGGGAGGAGTGAAGCGCCGTGAGCCAGTCCGCGACGACCGCGTCGG
>NZ_JBICZB010000235.1:0-1071 GCF_043201815.1 Kitasatospora sp. NPDC048296 | reverse complement strand
GCGGGTCAGGGCAGCTACGCGGCCGGCAACGCCTTCCTCGACGCCCTCGCCCAGCACCGCCGGGCCACCGGCCTGCCCGCCACCTCCCTCGCCTGGAGCTTCTGGGCCCAGCGCAGCACCATGACCGGCCACCTCGACAACACCGACCTGGCCCGCATGACCCGCGCCGGCATGATCGCCCTCACCTCCCAGGACGGCCTCACCCTCCTCGACACCGCCCTCGGCCTCGACGAACCCCTCCTCCTGCCCGTCCGCCTCGACACCACCACCCTCCAGCACCGCGCCCGCACCGAAGGCCTCCCCGCCCTCCTGCGAACCCTCGTCAAAACCCCCCTGCGCCGCGCCCGCGCCACCACCACCCAGACCACCACCGGCCTCACCCACCAACTCGCCACCCTCACCCCCACCGAACGCCTCACCACCCTCACCGACCTCATCCGCACCCACGCCGCCACCGCCCTCGGCCACCAGAACCCCGACACCATCGAAGACACCCGCGCCTTCAAGGAACTCGGCTTCGACTCCCTCACCGCCGTCGAACTGCGCAACCGCCTCAACACCGCCACCGGCCTGCGCCTGCCCGCCACCCTCGTCTTCGACCACCCCAACCCCCACGCCCTCGCCACCCACCTCCTCACCCGCCTCGAACCCGACACCACCCCCGCCCACCACACCACCCCCCGCACCACCACCCACCACACCGACGAACCCATCGCCATCGTCGGCATGAGCTGCCGCTACCCCGGCAACATCCACAACCCCGACGACCTCTGGCACCTCGTCACCCAAACCCGCGACGGCATCACCACCTTCCCCACCGACCGCGGCTGGGACCTCACCAACCTCTACAACCCTGACCCCGACCACCCCGGCACCACCTACACCCAACACGGCGGCTTCCTCCACAACGCCACCCACTTCGACGCCGACTTCTTCGGCATCAGCCCCCGCGAAGCCACCGCCATGGACCCCCAGCAACGCCTCCTCCTCGAAACCTCCTGGGAAGCCCTCGAACACGCCGGCATCAACCCCACCAACCTCCACGGCAGCCGCACCGCCGTCTTCACCGGC
>NZ_JBICZB010000234.1:0-1109 GCF_043201815.1 Kitasatospora sp. NPDC048296 | reverse complement strand
CCAACCACGCGACGGCCGAACAAGTGAACCTGAAACCCCGCCAACCCCTTCTGACCAGCTGATCAGCACCTCCCGCACACCGGGGGAAGCTCAGTCCGGACGGCATCCACGCCGCGGACTACACCACCCTGGAGCCGGGCCGGGTCGAACCCAACGAAGCGATCTACGCCTACACCAACCACGACCGTTCGTGCATGCTCTGGTATCACGATCACGGCATGGGGATGACCAGCCTCAACGTCTACGCGGGCCTGGCCGGTCTCTGGCGCATCGGTGACCCCGCCGACGAGCGGCTCGGGCTGCCGCGAGGCGAATTCGAGGTCCCGCTCATCCTGCAGGACCGGACCTTCAACCCGGACGGCTCGCTCGCCTACTCCATGACCCTGAGGGAAGGCGAGGACACCCCGGTCGTAAACGGGAAGGCGTATCCCTTCCTGACCGTCGAGCCGCGGCGCTACCGGCTGCGCCTTCTCAACGCTTCGAACGAGCGTTTCTGGCGGCTGAGGTTCGAGACTCAGCCCAGGGACGCAGTGCCTGAGGCCCAACTGCCGTTCTGGCTGATCGGCACCGACAGCGGTTTCCGCGCCCCGTTGCAGATGCTGAACTTCCTGATCGCGCCGGCCGAGCGGTACGACCTGATCATCGACTTCGGTCAGGTGCCCATGGGCACGAAGGTCAGACTGGTGAACTACCACGCGCCGGTCCACTACCCCGGCATGCCGGGCGAGGGGCCGGAAATCCGGGAAATCATGGAGTTCCGGGTCACCGAACCACTGTCCGGAGGCGGGGACAGGTCGAGGCCGCCCAAGGAACTCAGGCTGCCGACAGTCGCACCGGTCAAGCCGGAACCGCACACCCGTCGGCGGCAATGGGTCGTGTACCAGCACAAGCTGTTCAGGACCATGACGTTCAACGCGGTGCCGTTCGAGGCGCCGTCCCAGGACTTCATCGAGGAGGGCTCGACCGAGATCTGGGAGTACATCAATCCCAACCACGACGCCCACCCGATGCACGTCTGAGCTTCCCCCGGTGTGCGGGAGGTGCTGATCAGCTGGTCAGAAGGGGTTGGCGGGGTTTCAGGTTCACTTGTTCGGCCGTCGCGTGGTTGG
>NZ_JBICZB010000233.1:0-1142 GCF_043201815.1 Kitasatospora sp. NPDC048296 | reverse complement strand
ACCCCGTCCCCGCCCACCCGGCCGTCACCGCCGCCGCCGAGGCACCCCGCCCGGGCACCGTCGTCGACATCGCCGGTGGCAACGGCGAACTGCTCGGCCGCCTGCTCACCGCCCACCCCCGGCTGCACGGCGTCCTGCTGGAGCGCCCGCACGCCGTCGAGGCCGCGCGCACCCGGCTCGACGCGCTCGGCTGCGGCGACCGCAGCAGCTACGTGACCGGCGACTTCGCCGACGTCCCCGCGGGCGCGGACGTCTACGTCCTGTCCCGCGTCCTGCACGACTGGGACGACGCCCGCTGTGCCGAGATCCTGCGCCACTGCGCCCGCGCGATGCCCGCCCACGCCGACCTGCTCATCATCGAACGCGTCCTGCCCGCCGACGCCTCCACCTCCCTGGCCACCGCCTGGGACCTCCACATGATGGCCAACACCGGCGGCCGTGAGCGCCGCGCCGACCACTACGCCCGCCTCCTCGCCGACGCCGGTCTCCACCTCCTCGACGACGCGACCCCCCTGCCCCTGGGAGCCACCGTCCTCCACGCCCGCCGCGCCACCGCGCCCCTGCCCCACCCCGCCCAGGCCCCGGAGGCGACCCAGCCGGCCTGAGGCCTGGCTGAGCGGACGAGCTCAGGGGCGGGGCCACCGATCGGGTACCCGGTCGGCGGCCCCGCCGCTGCTGACCGAGGTCAGCGGATCCAGCCGGTCACCGCCTCACACCGCGGGCCCGTAGGCGCCGAGGCCGCGGCAGACCAGGCCGTCGCGGAAGGTGAGGACCTCGGCGACGGCCCGCCCGCGCTCGTTGCGGTAGTTGATGACGAGGGTGTCGACCGAGGCGCGGACGTCCTCGACCGTGAAGTGCAGATCGGGCAGGTGCTCCAGGCCCTTGGCCCAGTAGTCGCGCAGGGCGTCCTTGCCGCGCACCTCCCCGGACGGGTCTCCGATGATCTCGACGATCCGCGGCGAGGCGAAGACGACGTCCTCGGTGAAGTGGGCGAGGATGCGCTCCAGGTCGTGCGAGTTCCAGGCGGCGGCCCAGTCCCGGGCGAAGCGGGTGGCGAATTCGAGATCCATGACCCAGGACGGTACGACAAGCAGCCCGTCCCCGCCCGCGATTCCAGGATCCGGTCACGCCTGTCACACCGG
>NZ_JBICZB010000232.1:0-1178 GCF_043201815.1 Kitasatospora sp. NPDC048296 | reverse complement strand
CGCGGCCCCCGCGCTGCGCCCCGACCGGCCGGAGGAAGGCGTCCTGCTGACGGCGCTCGCCCGCCTCCACGTCGTCGGTGTACCCGTCGACTGGGCCCGGGTCTTCGACGGGACCGGCGCCCGGCGCGTCGACCTGCCGACGTACGCCTTCCAGCACGAGCGCTACTGGCCCGCCCAGGCCGCGCACACGGGCGACGTGACCGGCGCGGGCCTGCGGCCCGCCGAGCACCCGCTGCTGGGCGCGGTGGTCACCCCGGCCGACTCGGACAGCGTGCTGCTGACCGGCCGGCTGTCGCTGAAGGCGCAGCCGTGGCTGGGCGACCACCGGGTGGGCGGCGCGGCCGTCTTCCCGGGGACCGGGTTCCTGGAGCTGGCCGTCCGGGCCGCCGACCAGGTGGGCTGTGACCGGGTCGAGCGGCTGACGCTCGCCGAGCCGCTCGCGCTGCCCGAGGACGGCGCCGTCGTCGTCCAATTGGTGGTGGGCGCGCCGGACGGGGCCGGGACGCGTCCGCTGAGCTGCTACGCCCGGCCGGAGGACGCGGTGGACGGTCCGTGGACCTGCCACGCCACCGGCACGCTGGCCCTCGGCGAACCGGAGGGCGGCTTCGACGTCTCGGCCTGGCCCCCGGTGGACGCGGTGGCCGTGGACCCGGAGTCCTGCCACGACCCACTGGACCACGGCCCGGCGTTCCGCACGCTGCAGGCGGTGTGGCGGCGGGGCGACGAGGTGTTCGCGGAGGCCGTCCTGCCGGGCCGCGCCGAGGACGCGGCGCCGTACGGGCTGCACCCGGCGCTGCTGGAGGCAGCCGTTCAGATCGCCGCCCTGACCGGGGCGGACGACGGCGCACGCCTGGTGCCCACGGGCTGGCGCGACGTGGCACTGCACGCGACCGGCGCGGCCGTCGTGCGGCTGCGGGTCGCGAGGGCGGGTGCGGACACGGTGACCGTCGAGGTCGCGGACGCGGCGGGCGGGCCCGTGCTGTCGGTGGGGTCGTTGACGCTGGCCGAGCCGTCCGCCGTGACCGAGCGGAGCGGCTTGGCCGGGGCGCTGCTGCGGCTCGACTGGGTGGACGTACCGGCGCGGGACGCCGGGCCCGTGCGAGCCGTCACCCTGGGCGAGGACGTGCCGTCGCTCGCCGACGTGACCGGCGAGGTGCCGCAGGTCGTGCTCGTGCCGG
>NZ_JBICZB010000231.1:0-1202 GCF_043201815.1 Kitasatospora sp. NPDC048296 | reverse complement strand
GGGCAACGCCGTGCTGCGGGTGCGCACCTCCGCCCAGCCGTACGCGGGCGGGTTCGTCATCGTGGACCGGACGGAGGGCTGAGATGACCACCGCAACCGCTCAGCAGGCCGTCCCCACCATCGGCGACGTCGTCCGGCGGCTGCCCGGGTGGCTGCGCGAGCACGTCCGGTCCGCCGTGACCGGGGCCGTGGTCGGCGGCGTGATCGGCTACACCGTGAACGTCTTCCTGATCGCCGTCCGCTACGGCGGCTGGCGGAAGGTGCCACACGGGGCGCCGGCCACCACCCACGGCAACTTCTTCCAGGGCGCGCTGTTCTGGGGTCTGCTCACCACCGTGCTGTTCGGGGTGTTCGGCTACTGGCACGCCGTCGGCACCACCCGCTTCCTGGCTGACCTGCGCGCGCTGCCGCACACGCTCACCGGGCTGGTCCGGGGCGACCGGTCATCCTCCGTCCACCTGCTGTGGGGCGCGGCGATCGCGCTGCTGGCCGCCCAGATCGTCCCGCCCGCGGCCGGGGCGGTGCTCGCCGTCGGCGTGCTCGCGGGAGCACCGACCGTGCTCGGGAGCATCGTGTCGACGTCCCTGCGCCGGATCTGGTCGGCCGTGGTCAAACAGATCGCCCCGACCCGCCACCACCGCATCACCGACATCTGCGGCATGACGGTGGGCCTGCTCGGCTCCGCCGTATCGCTGATCGTCGCCTCGTTCATCACCGACAGCCCGGTCAAGTACGGCCTGGCCGGCGCCCTCGCACTGGCCGCCGTACTGATCTCCGCCACCGGTGCGCGGCCGCCCGCCACCACCTGCGTCGTGCTGCTGGTCGGCGCCGTACTGCTCCTGCACGGGATCACCGACGCCATCCCGGCCCACGCCGACGACGGCGGAACGCTCGAATGCAAGCTCCGGGGCGAGGCCTGGCTGAGCTGCACCGGCAGCGGCACGGTGCTGCGATACGCCACGGCCGGGGCGACCGCCGCGGCGGCAGGCGGCATCCTGGGCTCGTTCCTCGGGAACCTGGCCGGCACCCTGGCGGGCGAGCCGGGCACCGGCCCACCGGACGGCGGCGGCCCGGACGAGGGCGGCGAACCGCCCCGGCAGCCACAGCCCGGCATGCCACCCGGCGACCGCCAGGCAGTCAACAACTGGATCCAGGGACTGCTGGACGACCCGGCCTTCCAGCGCTGGCGCGCCACCCACCCC
>NZ_JBICZB010000230.1:0-1204 GCF_043201815.1 Kitasatospora sp. NPDC048296 | reverse complement strand
GGACGACCTGGTCCTTGCCCTGGAAGTCGTCGATCATCCCGGAGACGATCTGGGCCAGTTCACCGCGCATCTCGTGCACCCGCCTCGGGGTGTGCGGCGGGCCGAACGGGCGCATGGCCATGCGTCGCAGCCGGTCGTGCTCGGGCGGGTCGAGCCGGAGCATGGAGGGCGGCACGCCGGCCTCCTCCTCCACCTGAAGGCCCGTGCCGTCCTGCCCGACCAGGTTGCGGGCGTCCGAGCTGATCCGCGGGTCGTGCAACAGGCTGCGGACCTGGTAGTAGCCGCCGACCAGGTACGACCCGTCGTCCTGACGGGCCACGGGGGTCTTGCGGAGTTCGGCGTAGAACGGGTAGGGGTTCGCGCGGTTGGCGTAGTCGGTGATCTGCTGGAGCAGGGTGCCCGGCGTCATGGAACGGTCTCCTGAGGGGTGGGCGGCGGTCAGGCGCGTGCGGGGGTGAACTGGACGCGGCGTTCGCTGGGATCGTGGCCGGTGAGGGTCACGGTCGCGCCGTGGCTGGGCAGGGAGGGGTCCGGGAACTCGGCCGGGACCGGCCGCATCCCGCCCGGCCGGCGGTCGACGGTGGCGTAGTCCGGTGGGAAGGGTGCGCGGACCTCGATCTGCTCCCGGTAGAACTCCATCCACTTGGCCTGGTCGAAGGCGACCGCGGCGATGATCCGGCCCCGGTACCCGTAGACCGCGACGAACCGGCGCTCGGCGAGCGAGCCCTGCGTGATGACGATCTCGTCGCCCATGTTGGGCACGCCCACGGACTTGATGTTGACGCCGAACTGGGAGGACCAGAAGGTCGGCACCCACAGGTGGGCCCGGCGGTCCGGGCCGATGCTGATCATGTTGTGCGCGGCGGTCCCGGCCTGCTCGACCGCGTTGCCCCAGTGCTCCAGCGAGAGGAACTGGTAGTCGAAGAGCGGGTGGGGCGAGCGCGCGACGTCCCCGGCGACGAACACGTCATCGGTGACGATGCCCTGGACGTCGAAGGCCCGGCAGCCCGCGTCACAGGCGATCCCCCGAGGCCCGGCGGCCAGGCCCGATCCGGCCAGCCACTCGGTGTTCCGGGTGGCACCGAGTGCGATCACCGCGACCTCGACGTCCAGCGAGGTCCCGTCGGACAGATGGGCGCGCTGGAGCCGGCCGCCGGAGTCGCCCTCCAGCGCCGTCACCATGATGCCGGTGCGCAGGTCCACG
>NZ_JBICZB010000229.1:0-1207 GCF_043201815.1 Kitasatospora sp. NPDC048296 | reverse complement strand
CCCAACTCCAACGTCGTCGACGTCCTCGTCTCCCAGCTGCGCCGCAAGCTCGGCGACCCTCCCCTGATCCACACCGTCCGGGGCATCGGCTACCGACTGGCCCCCGCCGAGGACAGACGATGAAGGCCGTCCTCCACCGATTCCGGAAGGCGCCCCGGCGGACACCGGCCGAGAACCGGGCCCGAAGACTGCGCTGGCGCCTCACCGCCCTGTACGCGCTCACCAGCACCATCGGCCTGGTCGCGCTGGCAGCCTTCGCCGTCCACAACGACGACGTCTCGCGACGCCACCAGACCGACGACGCCCTCAAGCTGCAGGCCACCCAGACCATCGCCGAACTCGCCTACGACGACAACGGCCAGCTCGACACCCGCAACCTGCCCGACTTCGTCGACACCTCCTGCCCGCCGGTCACCGTCCTGACCGGGACCGGCGACAGCCTCAGGACCGTCTACACCCCGCGCCAACCCTGCGTGCACGTCCGGGACACCGACATCCGCGCGGCGGCCCAGGCAGCAGTGCTGGACGACAGCATGGCCAAGACCGACGCCCGGACCGACAACGGGCACTCGCTGCGCCTCCTCGCCCAGGTCTTCACCGGTCCGGACGACAAGAGCGCGGGCGGCGTCGTCATGGTGGCCGCCGACACCACCACCGACCAGGACGCCCACCGCGACCTGGCCCTCCTGCTGACCGCCGGCTGCGCCGTCGCGCTGGCGCTCTCCGCGCTCGCGGGCCACCTGCTCTCCGGCCGCGCCATCCGGCCCACCGTGACCGCCGTGCACCAGCACGAGACCTTCCTCGCCGACGCCGCCCACGACCTGCGCACCCCCGCCGCCTCCCTCCGCCTGCTCGCCGAAACCGCCCTGCGCGACGACGCCGCCCGCACCGAGGCACTCAAGCGCACCGTCAGCCTGGCCACCCGCATGGGCGACCTCGTCGACGGCCTGCTCACCCGCGCCCGCCTCACCGCCGGCGTCACCACCCTCGCCACCGAACCCCTGCGCCTCGACCAGCTCGTCGAAACCGTCGTCGACGACACCCACACCGGCGAGAACGTCATCACCCTGCGCACCGAGCCCACCGTCGTCGCCGCCGACCCCGACCTGCTGCGCCGAGCCGTCACCAACCTGCTCGCCAACGCCCTCACCCACGGCCACGCCCCCGGCCAACCCGCCGAAATCGAACTCACCGTCACCTCCGACGG
>NZ_JBICZB010000228.1:0-1223 GCF_043201815.1 Kitasatospora sp. NPDC048296 | reverse complement strand
CAGCCGAGGCGACGCCCGGGCCCCTCGCCGGCCGAAAGGTCGGCCCGGGTCGCCGACCGGTCCAGGGCCACGGCGTCGGGAGGACGGGCCCTACCCGACGTGGACACGCGGGCGCCGGGAGCGGTCCGGCTCCGCCTCGCGCAGCACCTCCCGGGTGACCGGGGCGACCTCGCCCTGCCCGAACAGGAAGAACCGCAGGAAGTGGCCGACCGGACCGCCCTCGGTCCACTCGAAGTAGATGTGCGGGATCTGCCCCGTACGGTCCCGGATCGTCAGCAGCAGGGCCGCCAGCGCGTTCGAAACGCTGGCGCTCTCCAGCGACAACACCCGGTAGCGGCCGTGCAGCACCTCTCCGCGCACGTCCAGCACCGTCTCGAACTCGGACGGGTCCCGGACCGTCACCTCGACGAACACCAGGTCCAGGTCGGCCGGAATGTCGTGGTGCGCACGGATCTCCCGCTTCTTCTCCTGGTACTCCGCCAGGTCACGGCTGTTCGGCTCGTTGGCGACCAGGCGCATCGGCCGGTGGGTGTAGTCCCGGACGAACCGCTCGGCCGCCTCGTCCAGCACCACGTCGGTGACGCGCAGCTCGAAGGCCCGCTTGAGCCGCGACAGGAAGGAGACCAGGACGATCCCGCCGATGAAGCAGGCGCCGATCTTCACGCCGTCCGGGCGCTCGGCGATGTTCGCGCCCGTCGTGTACAGGAACACCGCCGCGATCACGGCGAAGCCGGTGGTCCAGTTGCGCTGCCTGGCCTTGTGGGCGGCGATGGTGACGGCGATGGCGGCCGAGGAGATCAGCACCAGCACACCGGTCGCGTACGCGCCGCTCTGGGCGTCCACGTTCGCGTCGAACAGCCACGTCACCAGGAAGCCGATCAGGGTCAGCACGATCACCATCGGCCGCACCGCCCGCGCCCAGTGCGGGGCCATGCCGTAGCGCGGCAGGTACCGGGGCAGCAGGTTGAGCATGCCGGCCATCGCGGAGGCGCCGGCGAACCAGAGGATCGCGATGGTCGACAGGTCGTAGACGCTGCCGAAGGCGCCGCCCAGGTTCTGGTGGGCCAGGTACGCCAGGGCGCGGCCGTTGGCCTTCCCGCCCGCCTCGAAGGCGGCCTTGGGGATCAGCACCGTGGTGATGAAACTCGTCGTGATCAGGAACGCGCTCATGATCACGGCGGCGGTGGTGAGCAGCTTGCGTGCGCCCCGGATCCGGCCGGTGG
>NZ_JBICZB010000227.1:0-1232 GCF_043201815.1 Kitasatospora sp. NPDC048296 | reverse complement strand
CTAGTGCCGCATCAAGCAACGTTCGCCCTGTTGTGACATCCCGTCCGGTTGTCGTGCCGGACGGGATGTGCCGCCAGAATGATCACGTGGCTGAGCGTGTGAGAGTGCGGGACATCGATGACGACGAGGGCCGGCGCCTGTTGCGGATCATCCGCAGAGGCACGGGTTCGGTGGTGACCTGGCGGCGGGCCCAGATGGTGCTGCTGTCCGCGCAGGGCATGCCCGTGGCGAAGATCGCCGAGGTGACGTTCACCAGCGCGGACCGGGTGCGGGACGTGATTCACAACTTCAACTCCGACGGCTTCGAGTCGCTCTACCCGAAGTACAAGGGCGGCCGGCCCAGGACGTTCACCCTCCCGGAACGCCGGGAGATCAAGAAGATCGCCAAGTCCAAGCCGGCCGAGCACGGCCTGCCGTTCTCGACCTGGAGTCTGGCCAAGCTGGCCGACTTCCTGGTCGCCGAGGGGGTGGTCGACGACATCAGCCACGAGGGCCTTCGGGTCCTGCTCCGCGAGGAGGGCGTGTCGTTTCAACGCGTGAAGACCTGGAAGACCTCCCGCGACCCGGACTACGCCACGAAGAAGGCCCGCGTCGAGCACCTCTACGCGATCGCCGACGGCGAGGTCATACCCGAGGAAGGCGAGCCCGAAGTCGTTTTCTGCCTGGACGAGTTCGGCCCCCTCAACCTCCAGCCCCACCCCGGACGGCAGTGGGCCGAGCGCGGCGGGAAGCACAAGGACCCCCACCGCGGTCCCCGCCCGCGCAGGCGGGCGACCTACACCCGCCCGCACGGGGTCCGGCACCTGTTCGCGGCCTACGACCTGGCCAAGGACCAGCTCTACGGCCACATCAAGAAGACCAAGAACCGCTCGAAGTTCCTGGAGTTCTGCCGCTACCTGCGCTCACTGCACCCGATCGACGTGCGCATCGCGATCGTGGTCGACAACTACTCGCCCCACCTGACCACGAAGCGATGTCAGCGGGTCGGGACGTGGGCGACGGCGAACAACGTGGAGATCGCCTACACCCCGACCAACAGCTCGTGGCTCAACCGGATCGAGGCCCAGTTCACCGCTCTGCGCTACTTCGCGCTCGACGGCACCGACCATGCCAGCCACAAGGAGCAGGGCAGCATGATCCGCCGCTACATCATCTGGCGGAACAAGCACGCCGCCGACGAACGCCTACGCGCAGTCGTTGCCAGGGCAAACGTTGCCTGATGCGGCACTAGC
>NZ_JBICZB010000226.1:0-1259 GCF_043201815.1 Kitasatospora sp. NPDC048296 | reverse complement strand
CGCGGTCGCGGCGGTCACGAACAGCACGGCGACGAACAGGAACCCGCCGCCCAGGAAGAGCGTGGCGAAGAACCTGTCCTCGGCCGGTCCGATGTAGTCCCGTGTCGCCCCCATGAACCACAGGAAGAAGATTCCGGCGAACGGCAGCATGCCCAGGGCCGCCTGCAGGGAGTCCCGGTGGGAGGAGTCGCCGAGCCAGGCCGTCGCGTCGGCGGCATCGGTCGGAAGCGCGCTGCGGAACAGGAGGATGGCCGCGGCCAGCAGCAGGGCGGAGAGGATGCCCGCCGCTCCGGCGGCACGGGGTGTCCGCAGGGCGGCGCCCGGCGGTCCGTCAGATTGCATGATCCTCATACTGCGGCGCGGTGGGACGACGGGGGCGGTCCGCCGCGTCGGCACAACCGACGATCACCCCGATGGCTGCCTGGCGAACACGGCGAGAGGGTCCACGACCGCGCCCCCGGATTGCGCGAATGCCAGGTTCAGCGCTGCGCCGATCACGCCGAGGTGGCTGAAGCCCTGCGGGAAGTTGCCGAGTTGCTCGCCGGTGGCGGGGTCGATCTCCTCGGCCAGCAGCCCGAGGTCATTCGCGCAGCCGAGGACGCGGTCGAGGTACTGCGCGGCCGCCTCGGTGCGCCCGGCCAGGGCGAGGGCGCTGGCCAGCCAGAGCGTGCAGAACACGAACGAACCCTCCTCGCCCGACAGGCCGTCCTCGACGAGGTAGCGGTAGACATGGCCGTTGCGCGTCAGTTCGGCCTCGATCCGGTCGATGGTGGCGAGGACGCGGGGGTCGTCGGGGGGCAGGAATCCCCGCAGGCCCACATGGAGCGCCGCCGCATCGAGCTCCGGGTGGTCGAAGGCCTGGACGAACGCGCCGGTCTCGGGATCCACCCCGCGCGTCTCCAGGGCGGTACGCATCTCCGCGCGAGCGCGTACCCAGCGTTCTCGCAGATCCCCGTCCGGAGCCACGCCGGGGAACAGGTCGAGCAAGCGGATGCCGCAGTCGACACCGGCCCACGCCATGAGTTTGGAGAAGACGAAGTGCCGCCGCCCGCCGCGGATCTCCCAGATACCCTCGTCCGGTTCCTGCCAGCGCCGGATGTTCAGCTCCACCACGTTGCGGAGGAAGCGGAGGAAGGGGCCGCGCTCGTGCACGGCCTCCGCATCGTCGCGCAGCCGCACGATGAGGTACGTCGCCATGAGCAGTTCGCCGTAGGTGTCGAGCTGCACCTGGTTCCAGGCTCCGTTCCCGATCCGCACCG
>NZ_JBICZB010000225.1:0-1270 GCF_043201815.1 Kitasatospora sp. NPDC048296 | reverse complement strand
GCGCCAACCTCCGGCTAGGGAAGGCATCATCAGCATGACATCAGCGGTCGCCAGGGACACAGCGGGCCAGGACGTGTTCGCCGGGGTCGACTCCCACACCGACACCATCCACGTCGCGGTCGTCAGCGACAACGGCGGCCACCTCGCGGACGCCGAGTTCCCCACCACCGCAGCCGGATATGCCGCCGCCCTGGCCTTCCTGAACGCCCACGGCCACGTGCTCGTCATCGGTGTGGAGGGCACCGCCTCCTACGGCGCTGGCTTCACCCGCGAAGCCCGCGCGCACGGGCACCGGGTCGTCGAGGTCAACCGCCCCGACCGGGCGGAGCGCCGCCGCATCGGCAAGTCCGACCCCATCGACGCCTACGCCGCCGCCCGCGCCGCCCTGTCCGGACGGGCCTCCAGCGCGCCCAAGGACGACACCGTCGCCGGCATACGTGCCCTGCACAACGCAGCCCGCTCCGCCGTCAAGGCACGCACCGCCGCCCTGAACCAGACCGGGCAGATCCTGATCACCGCACCCGAGACGATCCGCGCCAAGTACGGGCGGCTCAAAGCAAAAGAGCGGACCGACGCCCTGGCCCGGGTGCGGCCGTCCGGGGACACCGTCCACGTCGCGGTCCTGACCGCACTCAAGAGCCTCGCCCGACGCGTCAAGGAACTCACCGCCGAACACGAGGCCCTCACGAAGGCCCTCGACGCCGAGGTCACCGCCCACAACCCCGGCCTGCGGGCCGCCTACGGCGTCGGCCCCGACACCGCCGCCCAGCTGCTGGTCACCGCCGGAGGCAACCCCGAACGCATGCGCACCGAGGCCGCCTTCGCCGCGCTCTGCGGGGCCGCACCGGTCCCCGCCTCCAGCGGCAGGACCAACCGGCACCGCCTCTCACGAGGCGGCGACAGGGCCGCCAACGCCGCCCTCTACCGGATAGCCCTCTGCCGGATGTCCAGCGACCGGCGCACCCGCGACTACGTCGCACGGCAGACCGAGGCCGGGCGGACGAAGAAGGAGATCATCCGGCTCCTGAAACGGGCCATCGCCCGGGAGATGTTCCGCTGCCTGACCACGACCGTCGCAGTCCCGGGCATCGCCGACCTACGGCCTCTGCGACAGTCCAAGAACATCACCCTCACCGCCGTGGCCTGTCACTTCGGAGTCTGGCCGGCCACCATCTCCACCCTCGAACGCGGGATCCGCCGAGACGACGACCTCGCCAACTCCTACCGCGAATGGCTCACCGCCGCTTGACAGCCCATAGGAGCATCAATC
>NZ_JBICZB010000224.1:0-1277 GCF_043201815.1 Kitasatospora sp. NPDC048296 | reverse complement strand
CTCGGTGACCTCCAGGTGCTTCTGTCGGCCGGCCTCGCCGCCGAGCAGGAGCGGGGCGATGTCCTCCAGATTGGTCAGGTGGCCGTCGACCCAACCGTCTCCCTGCTGTCCCGGCTCCATGGATCGCTCCTCGTGAGTTCCGCCCCGGCCGAAATACCGGGATAGTGCGCAAGCGGAGCAATCCCAGGGATGGCGGTTACTTTCCGTTGCCGCGAGACACGCAGAGTGCTGACGCGTGTCGCGATCCACCGGGCGTGCAAGGCGCACGCCGGGCGCACACCGGGCGGCGAGGACCGCCCCATCAGGTGAGACCGTCCCACCCGCCGAAGGAAGCCGGGCCCGCGCGTCGGTCGGATTCCCCGCCACCGGGGCCCGGCCATAAACTAGTTCGGCTCCCCGGCGGTCGCCGACCGAAGGGCGACAGTCCGCACCCGACCGTGCGCCGGGCGGCTCCCCCGCTGGTCAGCTCAGGGTCAAGCTCTGGTCAAGGATTACGCCGGAAGGGCTACGGCGTCCTATCCTGGGGCGGATTTGAACAGACACCTCGTTCGGTGAGGCGTCTTCACGGACACAGGCCACTGATCCCACCCGTCGAGAGACGCTCCGGATCAGGACAGGTCTCCCCGGCTCAAGGGGTGATCCCAAGTGGCTTCCCGTCGGTATCGACAGGGACACGCCGTGGAGTGCCAAAGCTCTGACGAGTGGGGGTGCACCGGGCGGTGACGTCGGTCTCCCCCTGCCGTGCCGCCGCGACCTCGATGCGCGGCCGAAATCGGGAGGAGGCGTGATGGACGGAAGTCCTGGCCATAGTCGGCCTTTCCCGATGTCGTCCTCGCCGTCCTTCAGTCGTCCGAGGCGCCCCCTCCTTCCCTGACCGATCCGGTCCGCTCCGCCCTCCGGTCCGCCCCGGCCCGGGCGGCCCTGGCGCATGCCTGGAAGCGGTTCGCGCGGTCAGCGTCGGCGGTGGCGCGCCGCCGGGCGGCCCGATGCCCCGTCCTGCCGGGGCGAGGGGGTCCCCACCATGGCTGCCACCACCCTGCTCAACTCCGCCACCGCCCGGCTGCGCGACCGCACCGTCGCCGCCGAGCGCCGTACCGCCGTCACCCGGACCGTCCGGTCCTCGCTGGTCTCCGTCGCCGGGCTGGTCGGCGGGCCGGTCGCCAACCAGGCCGGGGAAGAGGTGGGCCGGGTCGTCGACGTGGTCGCGCGCCTCTACGGCACGGAGCCGTACCCGCCGGTCACCGGGCTGATCATCCGGATAGGCCGCCGCCGCACCT
>NZ_JBICZB010000223.1:0-1284 GCF_043201815.1 Kitasatospora sp. NPDC048296 | reverse complement strand
TGAAGTTCCACCCTGCGGTTGGACACTCTCTGTCTACGCCGCGAGGGTGTGACCTTGCCGGTGCCGCCGCCGAATCTCGAGTGGCGTGAGGTAGCCCCACTCGGGGTGCCTGCGCAGGCGCCGACGGTTATAGAAGGTCTCGATGAACGCGAAGACTTCCGCCCGGGCGGTGGCGCGGTCCGGCCAGACTCGGGTGCCGATCTCTTCCTTCAGTACGGCGAAGAAACTTTCGGCGGCGGCGTTATCGTAACAGGAGCCAACCCGGCCCATCGACTGCCTCATGCCCAACTTGCCTATCTCACCACGGAATTCAGCAGACGTATATTCGCTTCCGCGATCCGAGTGAAAGATGCAGCCGCGCTCCAGGCCGCCGCGGGCGGCGGCCATCCGCAGTGCGGCTACCGGCAGTTCGGCACGGTGGTGGTCGGCCATCGCATACCCGACGACCTCGCGGGTGGCGAGATCGATCGCCGTGGCCAGGTAGAGCCAGCCCTCCTCGGTCGGCAGGCAGGTCATGTCGCCGACCAGCCGCACTCCGGGGCTGGGCGCGGTGAAGTCGCGCCCGATCAGGTCCGGGGCGAACACCGGCTTGCGGGCCTGGCGGGTCAGGTTGCGGCGCCGGCGGCGAGTGACGCCCGCGATCCCGCGCTCGCGCATGATCCGCTCCACCTTCTTCCGATTGACCGGGTGGCCCTGACGACGGAGCTGCGCGTGCACACGCGGGACGCCGTAAGCGCCCCGGGAGGCGAGATGGATCACGGTGATCTCGGCGGCGAGCAGGTCCTCGGCTCGCTCACGGGCGCGACGGGCCTGCTCACCGGCCCGCCAGGCGTAGAACGAGGAGCGGGCGATCCCCAGGACACGGCAGATCCGCTTGACGCCCCAGGCGCCGTGGTGATCATCAACGAAACGGAAGCGGATCACCGTGTCGTCTCGGTCGCGAAATAGGCGGCCGCCTTGCGCAGGATCTCGATCGTCTTCTGCTGCTCGACGTTCTGCCGCCGCAACCGGGTGAGTTCCTCACGCTCCGCGCTGGTCAGTTCACCGGGCAGGCCCTCGCCCCGGTCGGTCCGCTCCTGTTTGACCCACCCCCGCAGCCCCTCCGGACTGACCCCGAGATCCCGGGCAATCTCGGTGACGTTCCGGTGCGGCGACGAGCGCACCAGCGCCACCGCGTCCCGCTTGAACTCCGCCGTATACCGCTTACTCATGTTGCTCTTGGTTCCCACCTGTGACTGCTTCCTCTGGGCTCATACGTCCCAGTGTCCAGGTGTCCAACCGCAG
>NZ_JBICZB010000222.1:0-1286 GCF_043201815.1 Kitasatospora sp. NPDC048296 | reverse complement strand
AACGCCTCCTCCTCGAAACCTCCTGGGAAGCCCTCGAACACGCCGGCATCAACCCCACCAACCTCCACGGCAGCCGCACCGCCGTCTTCACCGGCGCTTCCTCGCAGAACTACGCCTCCAACCTGCAGCACTCGCTGGAGAGCAGTGAGGGCTACTACCTCACCGGCAACGCGACCGCGGCCGTCTCCGGGCGCGTGGCGTACTCGCTGGGCCTCGAAGGCGCCGCGATGACGGTCGACACGGCCTGCTCCTCGTCGCTGGTGGCCCTGCACCTCGCGGTGCAGGCCCTGCGCAACGGCGAGTGCGACCTCGCCCTCGCCGGCGGCGTCTCGATCATGTCGACGCCCAGCCTCTTCATCGAGTTCAGCCGCCAGCGCGGCCTGTCAGCGGACGGTCAGTGCAAGTCCTTCGCGGCCGCCGCGGACGGCACGGGCTGGGGCGAGGGCGTCGGCATGCTGCTCGTCGAGCGGCTCTCCGACGCCCAGCGCAACGGCCACCAGATCCTTGCCGTGGTCCGGGGCAGTGCGGTCAACCAGGACGGCGCCAGCAACGGCCTCACCGCCCCCAACGGCCCCTCCCAGGAACGCGTCATCCGCCAGGCCCTGGCCAACGCGGGCCTGACGGCCGGCCAGGTCGACGCCGTCGAGGCTCATGGCACCGGTACCCGCCTGGGTGACCCCATCGAGGCCCAGGCCCTGATCGCCACCTACGGCCAGGAGCACCCGGCCGACCAGCCCCTGCTGCTGGGCTCGCTCAAGTCCAACATCGGCCACACCCAGGCCGCGGCCGGTGTCGGCGGCGTGATCAAGATGGTCATGGCGCTCCAGCACGGCCTCCTCCCGAAGACCCTGCACGTCGACGAGCCGACGCCCGAGGTGGACTGGTCGGCCGGCGCAGTGGAACTCCTCACCGAGGCCACCGCCTGGCCGGAGACCGGCGAGCCGCGCCGCGCCGCCGTCTCCGCGTTCGGCGTCAGCGGCACCAACGCCCACGTCATCCTCGAACAGGCCCCCGTCCGGAAGAGCCCTGCCCTCAAGGCGGAGATCGAGCCCGGCACGCTGCCGTGGCTGCTCTCGGCGCGTAGTGCCGAGGGCCTGAAGTCCCAGGCTAAGCGGCTGCTGGAGCACGTCGAGGCGGACGCGGAACTCCGTCCGGTGGACGTGGCGTTCTCGCTGGCGACGACGCGTTCGGTGTTCGAGCACCGGGCCGGTGTGGTCGCCTCCGACCGGGACGGGTTCCTGGACGGGCTGCGCGCCCTGGCCGAGGGCCGGGAGGCCGTCGGTGTC
>NZ_JBICZB010000221.1:0-1297 GCF_043201815.1 Kitasatospora sp. NPDC048296 | reverse complement strand
GCCGGCTGATCGAGGAGTTCGCCGGCATCGCCGTCACCCTCCAGGCCGCCAAGCTCGACCCCGTCGGCGCCCGCCCGGCCACCGCCCACGACTGAGCGCCAACGGCCGTCCCCCGGCGGCGTTCAGGACGAACGGGGCTGGCCTCGGCCGGCCCGGTGGGCTACGGTGTCCGGCGATGACTACCGGGACGGCCTTGCGCCACACACGAATTGGTGACCCGGCGCTCCGCTGAGCGCCGTACGGGCCACCGCGGGCCCGCAGTTCGATCGAGGATCCGGCGCCGTCGCGCGGGCTCCGCCTCCGTCGTGTTGACCACACGCTCGACACGTCAACCACGACAGGAGACCTCCCTTGCCCACCAAGACGCTGACGATTCCCACCGCGGACGGCCGGGCCGACGCCTTCGCCGCCCACCCCGACCGCGACGGGCGGCACCCCGGGGTGCTGATGTACGCGGACGCCTTCGGCATCCGGCCCGCGCTGCGGGAGATGGCCCGCGAACTGGCCGGACACGGGTACTACGTACTCGTCCCCAACTTCTTCTACCGGCACGGCCGGACACCGGTGGTCGAGCTTCCCGAGTACATCGGGGAAGAGGCCCGGACCGCGGCCGTCGCCCGGCTGATGCCCCTGATCAGGACGCACACCGCCGAACGCGTCCTCAGCGACGCCGACGCCTACCTCGGCTTCCTCACCGCCCAGCCCGAGGTCGCCGCCGGACCGGTCGCCGTGACCGGCTACTGCATCGGCGGCCTCCTGGCTCTGCGCACCGCCGCGGCCCACCCCGGCCGGGTGGCCGCCGTCGCCGGATTCCACGGCCCCGTGGGCGCCGACGGGCCCGACATGCACCGCCTCGTCTCCAGGCTCACCGCCCAGGTCCACCTCGGCCACGCCGAGACCGACATGACGCCCGAGACCCTCGGCGAGCTGAACCGCGCCCTGGACGCCGCGGGCGTCGACCACACCTCCGAGATCTACCCCGGCACCGCCCACGGCTTCACCATGTCCGACACCGACGCCTTCAGCCCCTCCGGACTGCGGCTGCACTGGGAGCACCTGCTGCCGCTCCTCGGCCGCACCCTGACGCACGGCTGAGGCGCCCGGACGGCGCGTGCTCGGCGCAGCGCGGCACGGTGTCGAGCACCGCCCCCGGCCCGCGATCGGCCCCGCTGGGCCACTGCGCCGACTCGGCGACCGCGCCGCCGCCGATAGACGACACCCGGGGTAAAAGATCATCACTCCATTCACCAAAACGAGCTATTTCCTCCCTTCGCTGTATCCACCCCCGGCTAAGATC
>NZ_JBICZB010000220.1:0-1312 GCF_043201815.1 Kitasatospora sp. NPDC048296 | reverse complement strand
GGCGGTTTCTAGGGGTCGTTGCAACACGTGGTCGGTTTGATCAGGCCGCGATGAGTTTATGCAGGCGCTCGGCTGGGGTTTCCCAGCCGAGCGTTTTGCGTGGGCGGCCGTTGAGTTCGGCGGCGACGAAGGCCAGACGCTCCGGTCCGTGGACGGACAGGTCGGTGCCCTTGGGAAAGTACTGCCGTAGCAGGCCGTTCGTGTTCTCGTTCGAGCCGCGCTGCCAGGGACTGGCCGGGTCGCAGAAGTAGACCGGGACGCCGGTGGCGACGGTGAACGAGCCGTGTGCGGCCATCTCCGCGCCCTGGTCCCAGGTCAGCGAGCGTGTCAGGTGGCCGGGCAGTGTCTGGACGGTTTCCACCAAGGCGTCGCGCACCTGCTCCGCGGCGCGGCCGTTCGGCAGGTGCAAGAGCATGACGTAGCGAGTGGCTCGCTCGACCAGGGTGCCGATCGCGGAGGCGCCGTCCTTGCCGATGATCAGGTCGCCCTCCCAGTGGCCGGGAACAGCCCGGTCCTCCACCTCGGCCGGGCGTTCGCTGATCATCACCATCGGGGTGGCGAAGCGGGGTTGGCGGCAGTTGGCCTGACGGTGGGGCTTGCGACGGGTGCGGCCACTGCGCAGGGCGCCGACCAGTTCCCGGCGGAGTTCTCCGCGGCCTTGGACGTAGAGGGCCTGGTAGACGGTTTCGTGGGCCACGTGCATCTCCGGCCGCTCGGGAAAGGTGTCTCGTAGAGCCTGGCAGATCTGTTCCGGGCTCCACTTCTTGTCCAGGTGGTGCTGGATGAAGTCCCGCAGTTCGGGGTTCTGGCTGATCTTGCCGTGCTTGGGGCGCGGCCTGCGGGCCTCGGCGCGGGCGTGGGCTGCGTGGGGGCGGTAGTGCCGGCGGCCGCGGGGGTCCGTCGTGCTGTTGCGGCGGATCTCCCGGCTGATCGTGGACGGGCTTCGGCCCAGTTCGGCGGCGATCGCGCGGACGGTGGCCTTCTCCCGGAACCGGTCGGCGATGTGGATGCGCTCGTCCTGGCTCAGGTAGCGGCCCGGAATCCCGGAACAGGCCGCCCGCTCGGGTCGAGCGGGCGGCCTGAACCTCGTGGGGTCCGTTCGGCCGTTGCGCCACTCACGGCCGGTCCGCTCGTGGATGCCCACGAGCCGGGACGCCTCTTTGTTGCCATAGCCCTGGTCCACGAGCCGGAAGTATTCCGCTCGCTCGCGGACCAGCTTCTTCGGTCCCTGCCCCACCGTCCGGTTCTTGCGGATCTTGAAGTCCATCGCACCCCTTGCGCTGGGGTGTTGCGACGACCGCTAGAACCTAAG
>NZ_JBICZB010000219.1:0-1317 GCF_043201815.1 Kitasatospora sp. NPDC048296 | reverse complement strand
CAGCTGCTGATCACCCGCGGTGCGCTGACCACCTTCTCGATCGCCAACGACGTGGCCAAGTACTTCGCGATCATCCCCGCGATGTTCGCCGGGGTGTACCCGGGCCTGCGCCACCTCAACATCATGGGCCTGCACAGCCCCCAGTCCGCGATCACCTCGGCGATCATCTTCAACGCCCTGGTCATCATCGGCCTGATCCCGCTCGCCCTGCGCGGCGTGAAGTACCGTCCGTCCGACGCCAGTTCGCTGCTGCGCCGCAACATCGGGGTCTACGGCTTCGGCGGTCTGGTGGTGCCGTTCGTCGGCATCAAGCTGATCGACCTGATCGTCCAGTTCATCCCCGGCCTCAACTGACGCAGGGAAAGGAGAGAAACACCATGTCCAAGCCCCTGCCGACGACCGTCCGCACTCACTTCACCGCGCTGCGCGCGCTGCTGGTGCTCACGGTGATCCTGGGTATCGCCTACCCGCTGCTGATCACCGGGATCAGCCAGGTCGCGTTCAGCGACAAGGCCAACGGCTCCATCGTGAAGGCCGACGGCCAGCCGATCGGTTCCAGCCTGCTCGGCCAGAACTACAACCTTCCCAAGAAGAACCCGGACGACCCGAAGGAGGACCCGGTGCCGGACCCGAAGTGGTTCCAGCCCCGGCCGTCCGCCAACAACTACGCCGGCGACAACTCGGGCGCCAGCAACCTCGGGCCGAACAGCGACGACCTGCTCAAGGCCGTCAACGACCGCCGCGCCGCCGTCGCCGCGTTCGACGGCGTCGACCCGGCGAGCGTCCCGGTCGACGCGCTGACCGCCTCGGGCTCCGGCCTCGACCCGCACATCTCGGTGGCCTACGCCAAGGAGCAGGTCAACCGGGTCGCCAAGGAGCGCAACCTGTCGGTGGAGAAGGTCACCGAACTGGTCGACAAGTACACCGAGAGCCGCTCGCTCGGCTTCCTCGGCCAGGAGGGCGTCAACGTCGTCCTCCTCAACAAGGCGATCAGCGAGCAGAAGTGACCGAGCAGTGACGTCACATCAGACGCCGCCGTCACCTGCGGGCGGATGACCGGGCCGGCCCGGGCGAGGGAGGATGCCTCCCGCGCCCGGGTCGGCCGCCCCCGTATCCGCACGCGCACGCACCACCCGGCTGTCACCTTCCGCCTGTCACCTCCCGATGATGGAAAGAGCAGTGCCCATGGCCCGCGACCTCACCCCCGGCTCCGGCATCCGCGGCGGCCGGCTGAGGGTGTACCTCGGCTCCGCCCCGGGGGTCGGCAAGACCTACCGGATGCTGGACGAGGCCCGGCGCAGACAGGAGCGCGGGGCC
>NZ_JBICZB010000218.1:0-1319 GCF_043201815.1 Kitasatospora sp. NPDC048296 | reverse complement strand
TGAAGTTCCCCCGCTGAACTGGACAGCCTGATACTGGGACGGACGGTCCCGGAGGAAGCAGTTCAGGTAGTGAGTGGCAAGAGCAACATGAGCAAGCGGTACACGGCCGAGTTCAAGCGGGACGCGATCGCGCTCGTCCGGTCCTCGCCGCATCGGAACGTCACCGAGATCGCCCGGGAACTGGGAGTGAGCCCCGAGGGGCTGCGCGGCTGGGTCAAGCAGGCGAAGATCGACCGCGGCGAGGGGCCCTCCGGTGCGCTGACCAGCGATGAGCGTGAGGAGCTGCGGCGCATTCGCCGCGAGAACGCCGACCTGAAGAAGGCCAACGAGATCTTGGTAAAAGCCGCGGCCTTCTTCGCGAAGGAGATCGTGAAGTAGGCACGGTGTGTCTCTTCATCGACGCGGAGAAGGCCACCGAGGCGAACCCCGATGGCTACAGCGTCGCGCGGCTGTGCCACGTGATGGGCGTCAACCGTTCCACCTACTACGCCTGGCTCGCCTCACGGCCGGCCGTCGCCGAACGGCAGCGCGCCGAGGACGAGTTGGCCGGTCGGATCCGCGAGATCCACGCCACCTCCCGGGGCGCCTACGGCGCCCCGCGCGTGCACGCCGAGCTGCGGCGAGGCGGCTACGGTATCAACCGGAAGAAGGTCGAGCGGATCATGCGCGAGCGCGACATCCGCGGCATCACCCGGCGCAGGCGCCGCCACCTGACGACACAGGACACCAAGGCCGCCCCGGCCCCGGACCTGGTCGGCCGCGACTTCACCGCCGAGCGGCCCGGCACGAAACTGGTCGGCGACATCACGTATCTTCCGACGATCGAGGGCTGGTGGTACCTGGCCACCGTCATCGACCTGGCCACCCGCGAGGTCATCGGCTACGCGATGGCCGACCACCACCGCGCCGAACTGGTCACCGACGCCCTGAAGATGGCCGCCGGCCGAGGCGCCCTGCAGCCCGGCTGCATCATGCACACCGACCGCGGCAGCGAATACACCTCTAGTGAATTCCGCCGGGAGACAAGGAAGTTGAACCTGAGACAGAGCATGGGACGAACCGGCATATGCTACGATAACGCCGCAGCCGAGAGCTTCTTCGGACTGCTCAAAGCGGAGATCGGCACCACTGTCTGGGAGAGCCGCGAAGCGGCCCGCGCCGACGTCTTCCGCTTCATCGAAGTCGAGTACAACCGCACCAGGCTCCGCAAACACCCCGAGTTCGGGTACCTCACCCCACTCGAAACCCGAGCCAGACTGCAGCGCGACTTCACCCCCGCAGCGTAAGCAACCGCTGTCCAAGATCAGGGGGGAACTTCA
>NZ_JBICZB010000217.1:0-1358 GCF_043201815.1 Kitasatospora sp. NPDC048296 | reverse complement strand
CGGCGGCTCGGCCCACCCCGGAGCTGCCGCCCGTGACCACGACCGTGCGTCCGGTCAGTTTGAGGTCCATGGCACCGGACCCTAGTGACCGGCCCGGGGATCCGCATGCGGGCCGGGCGGACGGTCGCGGCTCCCGGTCACCCGGTGGCGCGCTGGGCCCGGTGGGCGGCGACCCGGACGCGGGTGGCGCAGCGCGGGCCGCAGTAGCGCTGGGGGGTGCGGCGGCCGGTGTCGATGAAGTGGCGGCCGCAGCCCGCAGCGGCGCACCGGCCCCAGGCGCAGGTGCCGCGTTCGCTCAGCCACATGCCGAGGGCGAGGGCGGCGGTGGAGAGCAGCCAGTGGGTGAGGCCGGCGTCGGCGGGGGCCCGGGTGTGCAAGGACCAGGGGCGGCCCGGGAGCCGGACGAGCCGGGGCCGGGGCGGGTAGCGGTCGAGCAGGGCGTTGATGGCCTCGGCGGCCCGGTCGGCGTCGTCGGTGTCGAGGACGGTGATCACGGCGGTGGTGGCGTCGCGCAGCTCGCGGGCGTCGCCTTCGGTGAGTCGGAAGGGCGGGCCGCCGTGGGCGTCCAGGACGGCCTGGAGCTCGGCGGCTCCCGCCTCGGGGTGCTCACGGACGGTGTTCGCGAACTCCGCGAGGAAGTGGAGGCCGCGGGGGTTGCCGTCGTCTGGGTTCTGGGTCATGGGCTCACGTTTCTCCTGATCGGATCCCCCGCCACCATGGTAGCGTCAAAATCACCAGATAGGCGTTACGGAGGAGTGGCATGCGATTCCCGGCAACGACGTCCGTGCTCATCGTCGGCGGCGGCCCGGTCGGCCTGACGATGTCCCTCCTGCTGTCCGGGCACGGCGTGCGGCACCTGCTCGTCGAGGCCCACCCGGGCACCTCGACCCACCCCAAGGCCCGTGGCGTGTCGGCGCGTTCGATGGAGGTCTTCCGGCGCTGCGGCCTGGAGGAGGAGATCCGGCGGGCCGGGCTTCCCGCCTCCCAGCTCTTCTTCTACCGGGGCCGCACCCTGGTCGACCCGGACTTCGTCCGTACCGGGGCGGCCGGCGCGGCGGGGGATGACGCGGTGGGGGAGGGGGCTGGGGTGGAGGGTGTCGAGCGGACCCCCGCGCCCGGACTGCTCTGCTCCCAGGACGCCCTGGAGGTGGTCCTGCTGCGTCGCGCCCGCGAACTCGCCCCGGACGGCGTCCGGTTCGCCACCCGACTGTGCGGCTTCAGTGAGGACGGCGACGGCGTGCGGGCCGTCCTGGAGGAGCGCGACAGCGGGGAACGGCACACCGTGCGCGCCGACTGGCTGGTCGGCTGCGACGGCGCGTCCAGCACCGTCCG
This sequence comes from Kitasatospora sp. NPDC048296, assembly GCF_043201815.1. Classification (NCBI taxonomy): domain Bacteria; kingdom Bacillati; phylum Actinomycetota; class Actinomycetes; order Kitasatosporales; family Streptomycetaceae; genus Kitasatospora; species Kitasatospora sp. NPDC048296. The sequence continues at coordinate 26 of NZ_JBICZB010000217.1, read as the reverse complement.
CGCCGCGGCCGGGATCGCCATGGACG
>NZ_JBICZB010000216.1:0-1418 GCF_043201815.1 Kitasatospora sp. NPDC048296 | reverse complement strand
ACAGGGGTCCCGTTGCAGGAGAAGTCTGTCATCACTCGGGTGGTCGCGGTAGCGGCGGGGGTGTTCGCGCCGGGGCATCTGGGTGAGTTGACCCAGATCGTGGACTTCGCGCTGGTGGACGCGGTGCTCGCGGAGACCCGGGCGGTGCAGCGGCGGGTGCGGCTGTTGCCGGCGCGGGTGGTGGTGTACTTCGTGCTCGCGTTGGCACTGTTCGAGGGCTGCGGCTATCGGGCGGTGTGGGACAAACTGACCTGCGCGCTGGACGGGCTCGCCCTGGTCCGTCCGCACTCCTCGTCGCTGTCCCGGGCCAGACGGCGGCTCGGCGCGAGGCCGCTCAAGGCGCTCTTCGAGGCCTTGGCCGGGCCGGTCGCCTGGCGTGACACGGCGGGCGCGTACTGGTGCGGGATGCGGACGGTGGCCTTCGACGGCACCAGCCTGCAACTGCCGGACCGGGACCCGGTCACCGCGCGGTTCCCCAAGCGTCGGGGCGAGGAGCGCGAGTTCGGTTACCCGCTGCTGCGGCTGGTCACCCTGGTCGAGACCGGTACCCGCGCGGTTATCGCCGCCGCTTTCGGACCCGAGGAGGACGGCGAACTCGCCTATGCCCAGCACCTATTGCGCCACCTCACCACGCGGATGCTGGTCCTGGCGGACGCCGGCTTCGACGCCTGGGAGTTCCTACGTGACATCCAGGCCACCGGCGCGCACTTCCTGGTGCGTTCCTCCGCCCGCCGCTGCCCGACCATCCAGCTGCGGCTTCCGGACGGCTCCTACCTGGCCCGCCTTGGCTACGGCAAGCTGCCCGTACGCATCATCGAGGCATGGATCACCGTCACCCTGGAGGACGGGACCGTCCGCCGCGAGCAGTGGCGGCTGGTCACCAGCCTGCTGGACCCCGCCCGCCACCCCGCCGACCGGCTCGTGACGCTGTATCACGAGAGGTGGCAGGCGGAGACCGCCTTCGCGAGCTTGAAGGCGACCTTGCTGGACGGCCGGGTCCTGCGCTCCGGGCATCCCGTCGACCTGGAGCAGGAGGTCTGGGGCGTCCTCGCCGTCTACCAGGCGCTGATCAGAACCGCCGCGGACGCCGCGGCCGACCAGCGGGGCCTGGACATGGACCGTGTCAGCTTCACCGTCGCCCTGAATGCCGCCCGCGACCAGGTGACTCTGGCCGCCGGAGTCGTTCTCGACGGCCCCGTTCGCTTGGTCGGCGCCATCGGCCGAGCCCTGCTGGCCAACCTGCTGCCCGAGCGGCACCGCCAGCGCATGAAGGCCAGGAGCCTGAAATCGGCCAGCAAGTACGCCTCCAACCACGGCAAACACCCCGCCACCGCCCAGAACTACACCCTCCATACCGAGGTCAAGATCATGGAAGACGGGCTTGCAACTCGCCCACGACGCTAAACGCAGCGGCGTTG
>NZ_JBICZB010000215.1:0-1445 GCF_043201815.1 Kitasatospora sp. NPDC048296 | reverse complement strand
GCGGCCCGAGAGCAGCCAGGGCAGGACGGCCGGGGCCGTGCCCTCGGTGTCGGTCGTGTCGTCCGACTCGGCCTGCGCGGGGGCTTGTTCGAGGACGATGTGGGCGTTGGTGCCGCCCATGCCGAAGGCGGAGACGCCGGCGGTGTGGGGCTGGTCGGGGTGGGGCCAGGGGGTGAGGGTGGTGGGGACGTGGAGGTTGAGGGTGTCGAGGGGGATGCGGGGGTTGGGGGTGTGGTGGTTGAGGGTGGGGGGGATCTGGTGGTGGTTGAGGGCGAGGACGGTCTTGACGAGGCCGGCGATGCCGGCGGCGCCCTCGAGGTGGCCGATGTTGGTCTTGACGGAGCCGACGGCCAGGGGGGTGCCGGTGGGGCGGTGGGTGGTGAGGGCGGTGGCGAGGGCGGCGGCTTCGATGGGGTCGCCGAGGGGGGTGCCGGTGCCGTGGAGTTCGACGTAGTGGACGTCGGCGGGGGCGAGGCGGGCGTTGCGGTAGGCCTCGCGCAGGACCTGTTCCTGGGCGTGCTGGTTGGGGGTGGTGAGGGTGTCACCGCCGCCGTCGTTGTTGACGGCGCTGCCGCGGATGACGGCGAGGATGCGGTCGCCGTCGGCGGTGGCGCGGGCCAGGGGCTTGAGGACGACGACGGCACCGCCCTCGCCGCGGACGTAGCCGTTGGCGCGTTCGTCGAAGGTGAAGCAGCGGCCGTCGGGGGAGAGCCCGCCGAACTTGGCGGAGGTGATGGTGCTGTCCGGGACGAGGGTGAGGTTGACGCCGCCGGCGAGGGCGAGGTCGGACTCACCGCGGCGCAGGCTCTCGCAGGCGAGGTGGACGGCGACCAGGGAGGAGGACTGCCCGGAGTCGACGGTCAGGCTGGGGCCCTGCAGGCCGAGGGTGTAGGAGACCCGGTTGGCGATGATGCTGCGGTGCAGGCCGGTGAGGGTGTGGTGGCCCGTGTTGTCGTCGGCGTGCCGGTTGGTCAGGGTCGCGTAGTCGTCCCAGATCGCCCCGACGAACATGCCGGTCCTGGTGCCCTTGAGGTCGGCGGGCACGATCGCGCCGGACTCCAGCGCCTCCCAGCCCAGCTCCAGGACGAGGCGCTGCTGGGGGTCCATCGCGGCGGCTTCGCGGGGGGAGATGCCGAAGAACGCGGGGTCGAAGTGGTCGACCTGGTCGAGGTATCCGCCCCGGCGGGTGTGGGTGCGCCCGGGCGTCGCCGGATCGGGCGCGTAGAACGCGTCCGCGTCCCACCGGTCGGCCGGGGTCTCATCGATGGCATCGACACCGTCCCGCAGCAGCCGCCAGAAAGCATCCGCGTTCGGGGCCTTCGGGAACCGGCACGCCAGACCCACGATCGCGACGGCGTCCGCCAGATCGCATGCCGGAATACGCTTCGATGTCATTCGCAGATCCCCGTTTCGCGACGATAGCTCATCGATCCAACAGCCAACCG
>NZ_JBICZB010000214.1:0-1460 GCF_043201815.1 Kitasatospora sp. NPDC048296 | reverse complement strand
GTGAGGCCGGTGAGGAAGCCCTCGCGGTCCCCGCCGATCACGGCGGCGCGGTGGTGGAAGGCGGTGCGGGTGGTGGCGAGGGAGTGGGCCACGTCCACCGGGGACAGTTCGGTGTTGGCCTCGACGTGCTCCAGCAGGCGCTGGGCCTGGGCCCGTACCGCCTTCGGGGTCCGGCCGGAGAGCAGCCACGGCAGAACGGCAGGCTCCTCGGTCCGCTGCACCGAGACGGTCGGCGCATCGGGGGCCTGTTCGAGGATGACGTGGGCGTTGGTGCCGCTGATCCCGAATGCGGAGACGGCGGCGCGGCGGGGCTCGCCGGTCTCCGGCCAGGCCATGGCCTCGGCGAGGAGTTCGACCGTACCCGCCGACCAGTCGATGTGGGGGGAGGCCTCGTCGACGTGGAGGGTCTTGGGGAGGAGGCCGTGCTGCATGGCCAGGATCATCTTGATGACGCCGGCGACGCCGGCGGCGGCCTGGGTGTGGCCGATGTTGGACTTGACGGAGCCGAGCTGCAGCGGGCGGCCGTCGGGGCGGTCCTGGCCGTAGGTGGCGATGAGGGCCTGGGCCTCGATGGGGTCACCGAGCTTGGTGCCGGTGCCGTGCGCCTCGATCGCGTCGACCTGGCCGGCCGTCAGGCCCGCGTTGGCCAGGGCCTGGCGGATGACGCGCTGCTGGGACGGACCGTTGGGGGCGGTCAGCCCGTTGCTGGCACCGTCCTGGTTGACCGCACTGCCCCGGACCACGGCCAGCACCTGGTGGCCGTTGCGCTCGGCGTCGGAGAGCCGCTCCACCAGGAGCATGCCGACGCCCTCGCCCCAGCCGGTCCCGTCCGCGGCGGCGGCGAACGCCTTGCAGCGGCCGTCCTCGGCGAGACCGCGCTGACGGCTGAACGCGACGAAGGCGGCCGGGGTGGACATGACGGTGACGCCGCCCGCGAGGGCGAGGTCGCACTCGCCGTTGCGCAGGGCCTGGGCGGCCATGTGCAGGGCGACCAGGGACGCCGAGCACGCGGTGTCCACGGTGATGGCCGGGCCTTCCAGCCCCATGGTGTAGGAGATGCGGCCGGAGACGACGCTCGCCGCCGTACCGGTCCCCATGTAGCTCTCGACCTCTTCGGGCGCATGCTGCAGGAGCCCGGTGTAGTCCTGGCCGTTGGTGCCGGTGAACACGCCGGTCCGGCTGCCGCGGAGGGTCGCCGGGTCGATGCCCGCCCGCTCCACCGTCTCCCAGGAGGTCTCCAGCAGCAGGCGCTGCTGCGGGTCCATGGCGAGGGCCTCGAACGGGCTGATGCCGAAGAAGTCGGCGTCGAAGCGGGTCGCGTCGGCCAGGAAGCCACCCTCCCGGACGTAACTGCTGCCGGCCTGGTCGGGGTCGGAGCTGAAGAGGGTGTCGAGGTCCCAGCCGCGGTCGGTGGGGAAGGCGGTGATGGCGTCGGAGCCGTTGGCGAGGAGGTGCCAGAA
>NZ_JBICZB010000213.1:0-1507 GCF_043201815.1 Kitasatospora sp. NPDC048296 | reverse complement strand
GCCACGCTCTTCCTGGGCGGCGGGTTCCTGTTCGTCGCCGTGCTGTTCGTGACCGCCGCGACCGCGTTCGGCACCCTGACCGCGGTGTACAACCCCCATTCGGCCGTGCAGCCCGAGCTGTGGGAGCACGACCGCCGCGCTGTCCTCAGTCTGCTCTCCAGCTACGCCACGCGGATGGCCGCCGTCTTCACCATGTCCACCACGACGATCGGGCACCACCTCGGCATCTTCCCGCGCTGGCTCGTCTGGCTCGGGTACCTCGTCGCCCTGGGGCTGTTCTTCGTCGTCAAGAGTGCCGCCTGGTTCGTGCTCGCCTTCCCGCTCTGGATCCTGGCCCTCAGCTGCTACATCCTGGCGGTCAACCTCCGTCCGCGGCGAGCGGAAGCCCACACGTCGTGACACGCGGCGGGCCAGTGGCTGAGCGGCATCCGTGACACGCCGCACCCCCGAAGGGGAACCAGACGCCCGGCGGCCGCCGGAACCGGTTCGGACCAACTACGCCGGCGCCGTCTACGGCTCGATGCTGGCGGCTTCGGTGGTGGCTGGAGCCGGGATCGGCAGCCCGTTCCCGCGGATCGAGCTCGTGGTGCTGCTCCTCGCCACCGGCGTGGTCTTCTGGGCTGCACACGTCTATGCCCACGTGGTGGGGGAGTCGATGGTCCACCGGGCCCTGACCCGGGCGGAGATCTCGCGGGTCTGTGCCGCCGAGCGGCCGATCCTGGGGGCAGCGGTGCCTCCGGCCGCTGCCGTGGCGATCAGTCCGCTTCTGGGGCTGGGGTTCGCGGGCACGGCATGGCTGGCCCTCGGTGTCGCCGTGGCCGAGCAGGTCGGCTGGGCCAGTGCCGTGCTCGTCCGGGCCGGCATTCCGTTGCATCGGGTGGTGGCAGCCGGCGTCGTCAACCTGCTGCTCGGACTGGTCATCGTGGTGGTCAAGGCCGTGCTCCAGCACTGACAGCCGCCCTGGCCGTACAGCGGGTTCCGGCGCTCGGCCGGGCCGGCCGGGCTGGTGGTCGAACTCGGCGGATCAGACCAGGGCGGCGCCCCAGGCGCGGGCGCGGTCGAGCTCACCGGCGCGCAGCGGGCCGTCGGTGCCCTCGACGATGAAGCCCTCGGGCTCGGCGACCACGTCGTAGTTGTGGCGGGACAGCCGCTGGGCGATGCCCTTGGCGGCGCCGCCGGATCCGGGTGCTGCGCCCCGGGTGTCGAAGGCGGCGGCGTAGGTGCCGGGTTCGGTCTTCGGGAGGCTGTGGAACCAGGAGCGCAGGCCCGGCCCCTCGGCGGTCGCCTGGGCCTCGGCGGCGGCCTCCTCGTGGCCTTCCCTGTGGTTCTCGGCCGCGACGGCCACCAGGCGGCTGAGCCCGGAGGACATACCGTGCATCTGGGTCGGTCCGCCGACCACCAGCAGGTCCGCGGACCGGGTCACGTCGTTGTCGGCCTGGGTCAGCGGGAGGCACTCGACGGACGCGGAGGGGGCCGCCTCGTGGACTCCCTCGGCGATGGCTTCGGC
>NZ_JBICZB010000212.1:0-1524 GCF_043201815.1 Kitasatospora sp. NPDC048296 | reverse complement strand
TCCGACGCCAGCAGGCATGCGCCGAGCGGCCGACGACCGATCCCGCCGATCACGACCGCTCGGCCGCTTGCCGGTTACTGAGACACGCTCCTAGCTGGACACCCGCTCTTCGTGGACACCAACACCGTCTTGGAAAAGCACGATCTCAAGGTTGGCAGCCGCACCACGAACGGCGTAAGGGGCATCAAGGGAATCCTCGGCATTGTCGAGGAGTATGGCCCTGAGATCCTGGACCAGTCACTTGCTATCGCCGAGGCCGCTTGGGGCCGCACCCCCGACACGTGGCACTCCGTCACCATTGGCGGTATCGCTATCGTGGTATCCAAGCATCCGGATTTGGTCAAGCCCCAGGAGCTGGCACAAAAGCTCAAGCGTCAGGGCGACCCCCTTTCCTTCAAGGCCAAGATCCAGACCATCGCCACGAACAACAACACCCGAGCCGACGGCACCAAGGGACGCCTGAAGGCAGCTCACCTGGCAGTTGCGTCGGCCTGGAACTCCAGCCGGCGTGTCAACCGCATCCCCGTCCCGAATATCTTCGAGTAGTCCCGCCCAGCAAATACGCTGCCCCGCTCTGGATCTCCGGCGCGGGGCAACGCTGCGCCTTACCGCCATCCCCTCCCGAGGCTACGGCTTGAGCTGAGCGGGTGGTCCCCTCCTCGATCGGGCAGCTTCGCCGCACCCGGCCCCTGGAGGTTCCGGGTACGCCCTTGGGTGGCCGATCGAGGAGGGGGATTCCCGCGACCCGCCCACGATCACCCCGTCGAAGCCGAGCCCGTGTGCCTGCCCCTGGTCCCCTCCGAGGAGGGCCGGGGTTTGGGGCAGCGCCCCAAGGCTCTGACGCGCGCTGCCCGCCGGTGGTCCCGGTAGGGGGTCTGATGGGGTGCCTTGCCTCTCCTGCTCAGCCGTGTGGGGTGGAAGTTGGTCCTTTCCGTTTCCGCCCCGGCCTTAGCTTGTCGTTTTACCTTCGGTGATCGACTCGAGGTTGTTCGAGCTGGTCACCCACATGGGGATCTGCCGGACAAGGTGACGACCTCCGCCTCACGCTGTGTGATGTCGAGTCGCACAACAGAGCCGGAGGTCGTCGGTGTCGATTGTGGCCCCTGAAGCCGTTCACCAGCAGGCAATCTCGGAACTGTCCACCTTTCGAATGGACTTGTACGCCGCGATGCCCCGCCGCACGGACGCACTGTTCGAGCTGTCGGATGCCCTGCTGTGCGCTGACGGTCCGGTCCGCGCCCTGGTCGAGCTGGCCCTGGCGCCCGAGCACCGGCGCTCGCATGCCTCCCTGTACGCCGCCTTGAACCGGGGAGACCTTGACCCTGACCGCCTTCGGGCCGCGATCGCGGCCCGAAGCGTGCCCCGCGGCCCGGGTGGACGGATCGTGCTCGCCGTCGACGTGTCCGCCTGGCTGCGGCCGGACGCCACACTGAGCTTCCCCCGGTGTGCGGGAGGTGCTGATCAGCTGGTCAGAAGGGGTTGGCGGGGTTTCAGGTTCACTTGTTCGGCCGTCGCGTGGTTGGC
>NZ_JBICZB010000210.1:0-1546 GCF_043201815.1 Kitasatospora sp. NPDC048296 | reverse complement strand
CTCACGGGCCGACTCTCCCTCACCACCCACCCGTGGCTGGCCGACCACGCCGTCAACGGCACCGTCATCCTCCCCGGCACCGCCTTCGTCGAACTGGCGCTCCAGGCGGGCGAGCAGGTCGGCCACGAGCTGGTCGAGGAACTCACCCTCCACGCCCCGCTCGTCCTCCCCACCCAGGGCGCCGTCCGCCTCCAGGTCACCGTGAGCGGCCCCGACGACACCGGACGCCGCGCGGTCACGATCCACTCCCGACCGGACGCCGCGCCCGAGGGCACCCCGTGGGTCCAGAACGGCACCGGCTTCCTCGTCTCCGGGCGCGTCACCGCACCCGCCGCCGCGGCCGAGCTCACCGTCTGGCCGCCCGCCGACGCCACGCCGGTCGACCTCGACGGCCACTACGAGGCCCTGCTCCCGATCGGCTACGAGTACGGTCCGGCCTTCCAGGGGCTGCACGCGGCCTGGCGGCGGGGCGGCAGCGAGGTGTTCGCCGAGGTGTCGCTGGCGCCGGAGCAGGCCTCGGACGCCGCCCGGTTCGGCCTCCACCCCGCCCTCCTCGACGCCGCCCTCCACGCCGTCGGCCTGGGTGACTTCGTGCCCGAGAGCGACCAGGCACGCCTGCCCTTCGCCTGGCGCGGCGTCTCCCTGACCGCCGCCGGCGCCACCACCCTGCGGGTCCACGTCACCGCCGCCGGACCGGAGACGGTCACCATCACCGTCGCGGACACCACCGGCACCCCCGTCGCCACCATCGAAGCCCTCGACCTGCGGCCCGTCTCCGCCGAGCAGCTCGCCGCAGCCGGTTCCGCGCTGCACGACGCGCTGTTCCGCCTCGAGTGGCCGGCCCTGGCGGGCTCCACCGTCGCGCCGGCCGCGTCGGCCGCGCCCGCCGGCGAGTCCGCCGTCGTGGGTACGGACCCCTTCGGCGTGGCCACCGCGCTGGCGTCCGACGGCGGGAACGCCCCCGCGTTCGCCGACCTGGACGAGCTGCGCGCCGCCGTCGACGCGGGGGCCGCCGTTCCCGGCGTCGTCTTCGCACCCTGCGTGGCCCCGCTCGCGTCGGAGGAGGGCGCCGACCGGCCCGCCTCGGTCCGGCAGACCGTCGCGTACGTCCTGGGGCTGCTCCAGGGCTGGCTCGGCGACGACCGCTTCGCGTCCTCCCGGCTGGTCCTGCTGACCCGCGGCGCCGTCGCCGTGGACGGCGGCCAGGACCTGGACGACCTCGCGGCCGCACCGGTGTGGGGTCTGGTCCGGTCCGCCCAGTCGGAGAACCCCGACCGCTTCGTCGTGCTCGACGTCCAGGCCGGGCAGCCGCTCACGGCCGAGCTCCTCCGGACCACCGTCGCGTCCGGCGAGCCGCAGCTGGCGGTCCGCTCCGGCGTGCTGCGCTTCCCGCAGCTCGCCCGCACCGCCCGCGCCGCTGCGCCGTCCGGCAGCGGGGCTGCTCCCGCCGTCCTCGCCGCCGACGGGACGGTGCTGATCACCGGCGCCACCGGCACGCTCGGCAGCCTGGTCGCCCGCCACCTCGTCACCGACCACGGCATCCGCC
>NZ_JBICZB010000209.1:0-1600 GCF_043201815.1 Kitasatospora sp. NPDC048296 | reverse complement strand
CTCGGCGCCCTCGCCACCACCCACACCCACGGCCACCCCGTCAACTGGCCCACCACCAGCCACATCCACACCACCCTCCCCACCTACCCCTTCCAACACCACACCTACTGGATCGACCTCCCCGAACACACCGGCTCCGCCGCCGATCTCGGGCTGGACGCGACGGACCACCCGCTGCTCGGCGCCTCGGTGGAACTGCCGGACGGCGAGGGCGCAGTCCTCACCGGGCGGCTGTCGGTCCGCAGCCACCCCTGGCTGGCCGACCACGCGGTGGCGGGGACGGTGCTGGTGCCCGGGACGGCGATCGCCGAGATGGCCCTGTACGCGGGCGGCCGGCTCGGTTGCGAGCGACTGGAGGAACTGACGCTCCAGGCGCCGTTGACGCTGCCCGAGCAGGGCGGCGCGGTGCGGGTGCAGGTGAGCGTCGGCGCCGCCGGCGCGGACGGGCGGCGGGCCGTGACGGTCGAGTCGCGCGACGGCGGGACCGTGGTCGTGCTCGCCAAGGGAACGCTGGCCGCGGCTGTCGGTCGGCCCGCCGCCGTCCTCGCGGCCTTCCCGCCCGAGGGCGCCGAGCCGGTCGACACCTCGGAGCTGTACGACCGTCTGGAGGCGGCCGGGCTGGAGTACGGCCCGGCGTTCCGGGGACTGACCGCCGCCTGGCGCCACGGCGAGGACGTGTACGCCGAGGCGGTGCTGCCGGAGTTGCCCGGCCAGGGCGGGTTCGCTCTGCACCCGGCGCTGCTGGACGCGGCGCTGCACCCGATGGCGTTCGCCGAGGACACCCCGGACGGCGAGGTCAGACTGCCGGCCGGCTGGTCGGACGTGGTGCTCCACGCCACGGACGCCCGGACGATCCGGGTCCGGCTGGCCCCGACCGGCCCCGGCACCATCGGGCTCACCCTCGTGGACGTGGAGGGACGGCCGGTGGCCGAGGGCGTGCTCACCGTGCACGCGACCCGCCCGGAGCGCCTGGTCGCCCAGGCCGCGAAGAGCCGGGACAGCCTCTACCAGGTCGACTGGACCGCGCTGTCCACTCCCCCGGCGGCGGCCGACCCGGAGGATCCGACTCCCGTGGTCACGGTGGTGGACGCGGCGGCGCTCGCCGGTCTCGCCCCCGCCCCGACGGTGTTCGCGCACTGCCCGATGCCGACGGACGGCGAGCTGCCCGAGCAGATCGGCACTGTGCTCGAATGGACGCTCGACCTGGCCCAGGCCTGGCTGCTCGACGAGCGGTTCGCGGACGCGCGGCTGGTGTTCGTCACCGAGAACGCCGCCGGCGAGCAGCCCGCAAACCTCGTCCAGGCCGGCGTGTGGGGCATGGTGCGCTCGGCACTGGCCGAGAACCCGGACCGCTTCGCACTACTGGACCTGGACGGCACTCCGGAGTCGGCGGCCGCACTGCCCGCCGCGCCCGTCGACGTGGAGCCGCAGCTCGCGGTGCGCGACGGCGCGCTGGTCGCGCCTCGGCTCGTACGGGCCGTCGCCGCGCCGACGACGGCGGTCGAGGAGCCGGTGTTCACGCCCGACGACTACGTCCTGATCACCGGCGCCACCGGTGAACTCGGCAAGCTCATCGCCCGCCACCTCGTCACCACCCACG
>NZ_JBICZB010000208.1:0-1608 GCF_043201815.1 Kitasatospora sp. NPDC048296 | reverse complement strand
CCACCCACACCCACGGCCACCCCGTCAACTGGCCCACCACCAGCCACATCCACACCACCCTCCCCACCTACCCCTTCCAACACCACACCTACTGGCTCCAGCCCACCAACACCGCCGTCGGCGGCCCCGGCATCGAGCACGCGCTGCTGGACACGCAGGTCGAACTCGCCGGCGGCCAGGGAGTGGTCTTCTCCGGCCGGCTCTCGCTGCGCACCCACCCCTGGCTGGCGGATCACACGGTGCTCGGGACCACGCTGCTCCCCGGCTCCGCGCTGGTCGACGTCGTGCTGCACGCCGCCGAGCTGGCCGGCGCCGGGCAGATCGAGGAGCTGACCCTGGCCGCGCCGGTCGTGCTGCCGGAGAGCGGCACGGTCGAGCTGCAGGTGCACGTGGGGGCGCCCGACGACAGCGGCCTCCGGCCGGTCGGGGTGCACTCGCGGCCCGCCGGGGCGAGGGGCGAGGAGGTGCCGTGGACACAGCACGCCGACGGCGTTCTCGCCGAGACGCCCGTGTCCCCGGTGGACCTGTCCGTCTGGCCGCCGGCCGAGGCCGAGGCCGTCGGCGTGGACGGCTTCTACGACCGTCTGGCCGATCTGGGGCTCGGCTACGGCCCGGTGTTCCAGGGTCTGACGGCCGCCTGGCGCACCGCCGACGCCGTCTACGCGGAGGTCGCGCTGGAGAAGGACACCGAGGTCTCCGGCTTCGGCATCCACCCCGCGCTGCTCGACTCGGCGCTGCACGCACTCGGGTTCACCGTGAACGAAGCCGTGAACGAAGCCACGGACGGAGCCGACGGCGGGGAGCGTCCGCTACTGCCCTTCGCCTGGGCGGGCGTGTCGGTGTTCGCGGTGGGTGCGTCGGCGGCCCGGGTGCGATTGACGCCCAGCGGTCCCGAGGCGTTCGAGGTGGCGATCGCCGACGCCTCGGGCGCGCCGGTCGCACGTGTCGGACGGTTGAGCGTGCGACCGGTGTTGCCCGAGCAGCTGGCACCGACGGCCGGGCCGCGGATCCCGGTGTTCGAGATCGACTGGACGGCCGTCGTCCTGCCGGAGGCGGGCGGCACCGAGCCGCGGTACGCGACTGACCCGGCGCGGTTGGCGGCGCTGCCGGTCGGCGACGCGGTCGTGGACTTCCCGGCCGAGGGTGCCGAACCGCACGCGGCGGCCGAGCGGGCGCTGGCATTCGTCCAGGCCTGGCTGGCCGACGCGGAGCGGGCCGACGCCCGGCTGACCCTGGTGACGCACGGCGCGGCCGGTCCGGACGTGTCCGATCCCGCCGCCGCCACGGTCTGGGGTCTGGTCCGCTCCGCCCAGATCGAGGCCCCGGACCGTTTCGCGCTGCTGGACATGGACGACGACCCGGCCTCGGCGGCCGCGCTACCCGCCGCTCTCGCGTCGGGCGAGCCGCAGCTCGCCCTGCGGGCCGGCGCGGCCCTGGCGCCGCGGCTCGCCCCGCGCAAGCCGGTCGCGAACGACAGCGCGCCCGACGTCGACGGCAGTGTGTCCGAGACCGCGGAGCCGGTGTTCACGCCCGACGACTACGTCCTGATCACCGGCGCCACCGGTGAACTCGGCAAGCTCATCGCCCGCCACCTCGTCACCACCCACG
>NZ_JBICZB010000207.1:0-1655 GCF_043201815.1 Kitasatospora sp. NPDC048296 | reverse complement strand
GCCCTCACCCCAGCCGGTGCCGTCGGCGGACGCCGCGAAGGCCTTGCAGCGGCCGTCCGGTGACAGCCCGCGCTGCCGGCTGAACTCCGTGAACAGACCGGGAGTTGCGATGATCGTGGCCCCGCCGACGAGCGCCATCGAGCACTCGCCCTGCCGCAGCGACTGGGCGGCCAGGTGCAGGGCGACCAGCGAGGACGAGCAGGCCGTGTCGACGGTCACCGCCGGGCCCTCGAACCCGAAGGTGTACGACACCCTGCCTGACGCGACGCTGCCCGCGCTGCCGGTGCCGACGTACCCCTCGAACTCCTCGGGCGCCTTCGGAAACAGCAGGCGCGCGCCGTAGTCGCCGTACATGATGCCGGTGAACACGCCGGTGCGGCTGCCGCGGAGCGTGGCCGGGTCGAGGCCGGCGCTCTCGACGGCCTCCCAGGCCGTCTCCAGCAGCAAGCGCTGCTGCGGGTCGATCGCCAGCGCCTCGCGCGGTGAGATCCCGAAGAACTCCGGGTCGAACCCGGCCGCGTCGTAGAGGAATCCGCCCTCCCGGGCGTACGTCGTGCCGGGCCGCGTCGGGTCCGGGTCGTAGATGTCGGGGTCCCAGCCGCGGTCGGTCGGGAAGCCGGCGATCGCGTCCCGGCCCTCGGCGACCAGCTCCCACAGCTCCTCGGGCGAGCTCACGCCGCCCGGGTAGCGGCAGGCCATGCCGACGATCGCGATCGGCTCCCGGGAGGCGGCGGTGATCTGCCGGTTCTCCTGGCGCAGCCGCTCGGTCTCCTTGAGGGACGCCCGGAGCGCCTCGACGACTTGTTCGGTGGAGGTTGTGGTCATCGCAGCTTGGTCCTCACGCGTTGTCATTGAGCGCCATGGCCACGAGGGCCGCCGCATCGAGAGTTTCGATCACGTCGATTTGGTCGCTCTTCTGCGGTTCTGAAGCCGGGCTTTCCTCGTGTTCGGCGATGGTCCCGGTGAGCTGGAGCAGGGCCTCCAGCAGGCCCGCCTCGCGCAGCCGCGCCAGCGGGATCTCGGCGAGCGCGCGGCGGACGGCCGTGTCGGGGTCCTCCGCCGGCGTGAAGAGCTCGTACAGGCGGTCCGCGACCGCCGCCGGGGTCGGGTAGTCGAAGATCGTCGTCGACGGGAGCCGCAGACCGGTTTCGACGCTCAGGCGGTTGCGCAGCTCGACGGCGGTCAGCGAGTCGAACCCGAGGTCGAGGAAGCCCTTGCCGATCTCGACCGCAGCGCCGTCGGCGTGCCCGAGGACGTCGGCCACCAGGCCGCGCACCAGGCCGAGCAGCGCGGTCCGCCGGTCTTCCGGGGAGAGTGCGCCGAAGCGGTCGGCCGGCGAGCCCGCGCCGCCTCCGGTCGCGGCCGCCCTGCGGGCCGGCGTACGGACCAGGCCGCGCAGCACCGACGGCAGCACGGCCAGGCCGCGCAGCGCCGTCGCGTCGAGCCGGACCGCCACCGGGGCCGTCATGCCGAGCCCGGCGTCGAACAGCGCCAGGCCGTCCTCGGCACTGATCGGCAGGATGCCGCTGCGGCCGAGCCGGTGCTGGTCCGCCCGGTCGCTCATGCCGCCTTGGGTGTCCCAGAGTCCCCAGGCGTAGGAGGTGGTGGGGTGTCCGTTGGTGCGGCGGTGGGTGGCGAGGGCGTCGAGGTAGGCG
>NZ_JBICZB010000206.1:0-1664 GCF_043201815.1 Kitasatospora sp. NPDC048296 | reverse complement strand
GATCTTGGCCGACACGGTTCTAGCAGGAGCTCCGTCCCATTTCAGGCGACTTGACGCAACCGCCCAAGGCTCTATCTACACGGCGTTGGGTCTAGCCCGCGGGCCCGGGAGTCCGGAGGCCCAGAGGCTCAGAAGTGGCGCAGCAGCTCCGGGAAGGCCGTGAGCTGCAGCGTCGCCTCGTCCGGGCCGAGCTCCTCGTGCTCCAGCACCCAGGTGTGCTCGTGCGGGATGAACACGGTACGCAGCCCGGCCCGGCGGGCGGGCGCGATGTCGGACTTGGGCGAGTTGCCGATCATCCAGGTCCGCTCGGGGTCGAGGCCGAGCTCGGCGGTGAGCTGCCGGTAGGTGTCCACCGACTTCTCGGCCACGATGTGGATGCCGCGGAAGTGGTGGTCGATGGTGGAGGCCGCCACCTTGGCCTGCTGTTCGTCCTGGTCACCCTTGGTGAGCAGCAGCAGGTGGTGCCGCCCGGCGAGGGCGGTCAGGGTGTCGGCGACGCCCGGGATCAGCTCGATCGCGCCGCGGTCGGTGAGCGGGGTGAGCAGCTCGTCGATCCGGGCCAGCTCGGTGGCGGTGGGGGTGCGGTCGGCGTTGAGGTGCTGCAGGCAGTCGGCGAGGCTCTGCCGGAAGACGGCGGCGCCGTAGCCGAGGGCGGCGGCGTTGGCGGCCTCGATCCGGTCGAGCAGGGCACGGGTGGCCTCCCGCTCGGCCGGGGCGCAGACCCAGTCCAGGAAGCCGTCGATGACTCGCTCGAAGAGGACGTTGTTCTCCCAGAGGGTGTCGTCGGCGTCGAAGACGAGGGTCTGGTCGGTGTGCATCGGATTCCTTCGGACAGGCGGGAAGGGGTTCACAGGAGAAGGGGGTTCAGGAGGAGGGGGTTCAGGAGGAGGGGGGTTCAGGCGAGCAGGCGGGCGGCCCGGTCGAGGGTCTCGCGGAAGTTCTCCTCGGTGGTCCGCCGCTTGGCCTCCTCGATGCCCAACCACTCCAGCGGGGAGGCCGGGTTCTCCGGCCGGGCCTCGTCCGGGGTGTCGGTGGCGAGCAGGAAGCGCAGGTCGGCGTGCTCGTGGGCGGGCTCGACCGGCGAGGCCGGGACGGGCACCACGGCGAGGTGGACGAGGGCGGCGTCCGGCCAGGGGGTGAGGTCGGTCAGGCCGGTCTCCTCCAGGCCCTCGCGCAGAGCGATGTCCAGCGGCAGGCTCTCCCCCGGGTCGCCGTGGCCGCCGACCTGCAGCCAGGCCTGCTGGCGGACGTGCCAGCGCAGCAGGACCCGGCGGGTCGGCGGGTGGACGATCAGCGCGGAGGCGGTGAAGTGCAGCGGGGTGCCGCGGTCCCACGCGTCGGGAGCGCCGACCCGGGCGCGGACCCGGGCGAGGTCGGCGGTCTCCACCGGGCCCTGTGGCCGGTGGTCGTCCAGGAGTCGGGCCAGGTCGGGGCTGTGCGGCGCGGCGCCCGTGGTCACCATGATGATGCTCTCCTCGTTCCGCCCCGGCGCCGCGTCGAACCGCGTCAACCGGCTTGCGGGAGCGGGCGATCGGGCCCGGGTGCTCCGGTTCCGGTGAACCCGCGAAGCCTAGGAGCGTGTCTCAGTAACCGGCAACCCGCGTGCGTCTCGTGATCATTCGTGCGGAATGATCACGGTATGCGCGATGGGGATGGGCTGTTCG
>NZ_JBICZB010000205.1:0-1693 GCF_043201815.1 Kitasatospora sp. NPDC048296 | reverse complement strand
TTCTGGCACCTCCTCGCCAACGGCTCCGACGCCATCACCGCCTTCCCCACCGACCGCGGCTGGGACCTCGACACCCTCTTCAGCTCCGACCCCGAGCAGACGGGAACGACCTACGCCCGGACGGGTGCCTTCCTCCACGAAGCGCCCAAGTTCGACGCGGAGTTCTTCGGGATCTCGCCGCGTGAGGCGCTGGCGATGGACCCGCAGCAGCGCCTGCTGCTGGAGGCCTCGTGGGAGACGGTGGAGCGGGCGGGCATCGACCCGGCGACCCTGCGCGGCAGCCGGACCGGCGTGTTCGCCGGCACCAACGGCCAGGACTACCTCGGTCTACTGAAGGAGACCCCCCAGGATCTGGAGGGTTACCTGGCCACGGGTACGGCAGCAAGTGTGGTCTCCGGCCGTATCTCCTACACCATGGGGCTGGAAGGCCCGGCCATCACCGTGGATACCGCCTGCTCGGCGTCCCTGGTCGCCCTGCACATGGCCGCCCAGGCCCTGCGCAACGGCGAGTGCGACCTCGCCCTCGCGGGCGGCGTCACCGTCATGTCCACCCCCGGCATCTTCGTGGAGTTCAGCCGCCAGCGCGCGCTGTCGGAGGACGGCCTCTGCAAGGCGTTCGCCGCGGGAGCGGACGGTACGGGCTGGGGCGAGGGCGTCGGCATGCTCCTGGTGGAGCGACTGTCCGACGCCGAGCGCAACGGCCACCCCGTCCTCGCGGTCCTGCGGGGCAGTGCGGTCAACCAGGACGGTGCCAGCAACGGGCTGACCGCCCCCAACGGTCCGTCCCAGCAGCGCGTCATCCGCCAGGCCCTGGCCAACGCGGGCCTGACCGCGGCCCAGATCGACGCCGTCGAGGCGCACGGCACCGGCACCAAGCTGGGCGACCCCATCGAGGCCCAGGCCCTCATCGCCACCTACGGCCAGGACCGCCCCGACGGCCGCCCGCTGCGCCTCGGCTCCGTCAAGTCCAACATCGGCCACACCCAGGCCGCCGCCGGCGTCGCCGGTGTGATCAAGATGATCCTGGCGCTCCAGCACGGCGTGCTGCCCAGGACCCTGCACGTCGACGAGCCCACCCCGCACGTCGAGTGGTCGGCGGGCGCGGTCGAGCTGCTGACCGAGGCCACGGCCTGGCCCGAAACCGGCGAGCCGCGCCGCGCCGGTGTCTCCGCGTTCGGTGTCAGTGGCACCAACGCCCACGTCATCCTCGAACAGGCTCCGGCGCGGGACACCACCGCACCGACCGCCGCCGACAGCTCCGCCCCGGCGGTCCTGCCGTGGCTGCTGTCCGGCCGGACTCCCGAAGCGGTTCAGGGCCAGGCCCAGCGCCTGCTCGACCACCTCCTGGCGAACACCGAGCTGCGTCCGATCGACGTGGCCCACTCCCTCGCCACCACCCGCACCACCTTCAGCCACCGCGCCGCCGTGATCAGCGGGGACCGCGACGGCTTCCTCGCGGGTCTCACAGCCCTCGCTGAGGACACCGACTCCGCCCAGGTGGTCCAGGGGACGGCCTCGGGTGAGCCGGGCCGCACGGTGTTCGTGTTCCCGGGTCAGGGTTCGCAGTGGGCCGGTATGACCGTCGAACTCCTGGACACCGAGCCGGTGTTCGCGCAGCGGATCGCGGAGTGCGAGGAGGCGCTGGCGCCGTTCGTGGACTGGTCGCTGACCGGTGTCCTGCGCCAGGCCGAGG
>NZ_JBICZB010000204.1:0-1697 GCF_043201815.1 Kitasatospora sp. NPDC048296 | reverse complement strand
AGAAGCGATTCCCAAACCGCGTGGCACGGCTGCCGCTCGAATTTTCGCGCGCATCACTCTCGTTCGGGTGATCGCTGATCGGCACGCGCATAGGAGAAGGGCCTCCTGCACAGCTCGGTGATGTCGAGTCAACCGAGTACCAGGAGGCCCTGGTGTCCCACTGTGTCGTGCCCGCCTGTCCTGCGTCCAGTTCCGGCGTGTCGCGGTGCGACTGCCTGGCCCACCGGCTCGGCAACGCCGGCGACCAGCCCGACCGCGTCCGCCGCTACGGATCGGACCTGACCGATGCCGAATGGTGCCTGGTCAGGCCGTTGCTGCCGGTCCCGGCCTGGTTGAACGGACAAGGGGGCCGCCCGGAGGGCTACTGCCACCGCCAGATGTTGGACGCGGTGCGCTACCTGGTCGCCGAGGGAGTGCGCTGGGCCAGCCTGCCGACCGACTTCCCCAAGTGGCGGGCCGTCTACCGGTTCTTCCGCCGCTGGCGCGACAACGACTACATCAAGGAGCTCTACGGCCGGCTGCGCAAGCTGCTGCGCGCCCTGGCGGGCAAGAAGGAGGAGCCCACCGCCGCGATCATCGACTCGCAGTCGGTGAAGGCCGACGCCACCGTCGGCGCCGCCACCCGCGGCTACGACGCCGGAAAGAAGATCAACGGACGCAAACGGCACATCGCGGTGGACACCCTGGGCCTGCTGCTGGTCGTGATCGTCACCGCCGCCTCGGCCAAGGACAACGACGCCGGCCGCGACCTGCTGGAGCGCCTGCGCGAGCGCCACCGCCACATCGCCCTCGTCTGGGCCGACGGCGGCTACACCGGTTGGCTGGTCGCCTTCGCCACCACCGTCCTGGCCCTCGCGTTGACTGTCGTCAAGCGCAGCGACGACGTCAAGGGGTTCGTGGTGCTGCCGCGCCGCTGGGTCGTGGAGCGCAGTTTTTCCTGGCTGATCCGGGCCCGGCGGTTGGCCCGGGACTACGAGACCCGCATCGACAGTGCCGAAGCCATGGCCTGGTGGGCCGCGTCCATCCCGGCCACCCGCCGCCTGGCCCGCTCCGGCCAGCCGGCACCCCGCCGCGTCACGCGGTTCGCGGCCTGAACAGCCCCGGCCGCTCCTCGGTCAGCCAGCCCCGCTCCACCAGCCGCTTCGCCCGGAACCGTGCCGCCTGCTCCTTCGCGTCAGTGGCAGACCAGCCCAGATGCTCGCGCATCCGCCGCGCCCGCACCCCCTCCCCGCCCCCGGCGGCATCGTTGTCGACCAGGGCCACGATCCGCGCGCAGTCCGGCGGCAGTACCTCGTCCCCCAACCCCTCATGCCAGAGCGGGACTTCGACCCGCGGCCCGGCGGCCCCCGCGGCAGCCGCCGCCTCCGACCCGCCCGCCGACGCACCAGGCACCACCGCGACCTCCTCGGCCGCCTCGGCCAGGGCCAAGACCGTCTCCTCGCGGGCGATGACCGCGCGCCGCGCGGCCTCTTCCGCCTCAGCAACAGCGGCTTGAACCCGCTCCAGCTCGGCCCGCAGTTTCTCCGCCCGAGCCAGCGCCACCCGCTCGCGCTTCTCCAGCACCCCCAGCACCGACGGCATCGGCCACCTCCGCACACCTCGCATCCGAACCAACGGAACGAGCCTGCCTACCTGGCGGCCACTTCACTCCTGACGTGCGGAAACGTGACCCTACGTCCGGATTGGTAATCGCTTCT
>NZ_JBICZB010000203.1:0-1716 GCF_043201815.1 Kitasatospora sp. NPDC048296 | reverse complement strand
CTAGGAGCGTGTCTCAGTAACCGGCAAGCGGCCGAGCGGTCGTGATCGGCGGGATCGGTCGTCGGCCGCTCGGCGCATGCCTGCTGGCGTCGGAGGTGTCGTCCTGGGGCCTGGGAATCGGCGCCGAGGGTCGCCGGCTGACGGCGGTCAGGCGAGCGCCGCGGCCAGTCCGGCGGCGCCGGTGTGGCGGAAGATCTTGCGGAAGTTGTGGCAGGCGGTCAGCAGGCGCCACTCGCCGCGGGCGCCGTCCTCGCCGCGCAGGAGAAGCTGTCGCCCGTTCTGGCAGGTCATGATCTGTCCGAAGACGGGTTCGACGATGGCCTTGCGGCGGCTGTAGGCCTTCCGGCCGGGCTTGGTCCGTAGTTTGCGGGCCATGCGCTCCTTGAGCGTGGCGTCCTTCGGGATGCGTCCGCGTGGTGCGGGCGGGACCTGCTCGTCGTGGCCGAGTCGGCCGGTGGCCATGAATGTGTCGGTGCCGCAGGCGAGTTGGCGCTCCCGTGCGGCTTCGAGGTTGGTCTCGGAGCAGTAGCCGGCGTCGACGAGGGCCTGCTTGGGGTGGGTGCCGGTGTTGGCGGTGGACTGGTCGAGCATCGTGGTGTAGTTCAGCGCGTCCGACGGGTTGGTCGTCACGTCCGCGGCGGTGATGACCTGGTGCTGCTCGTCGACGACGGCTTGGGCGTTGTAGGCCTGGATGTAGGCGCCGTCGCTGTTCTTCATGATCCGCGAGTCGGGGTCGGTGAAGTTGGCCTGGGCCTTCGGCTTGGGCCTCGCCTTTGCGGCGGCCTTCTCGCCGGCGTCCGCGACGGCCTGCTCGTCGCTTTCTCCGGCGCGCTGCTGGCGGCGGCGTTCCTTGTCCTTGGCGTGGCGGCGGGCCTTGTCGGCGGCCTCGGCCTCGATCTGGGCGCGGGCGGCCTGCAGCCGCGCAAGGCGCTTCTCGCGGCGGTCCAGTTCGGCGGGCAGATCGACGTCCTTGCCGTCGACGCCGTAGAGCCGGTCCTCGTTCGCGTCGGTCGACTCGGCATCCGCGAGCAGCGCGGCGGCCGTGGCCTCCAAGGCGGCGATCTCCGCCTCGACGCGTTCCTCCTTGTCGATGAGCCGGCCGTAGCTCATCGCCTTGTGCTTGGAGGCGTTCGCCTCCAGCTTCGTGCCGTCCAGGGCGACGCGGCCCATCTTGACCATGCCGAGCTTCTGGGCGAGGTGCAGTGACTGGAGGAAGAGGTCGGCCAGGGCGTCGAGGTGGCGGCGGCGGAACCGGGCGATCGAGCGGAAGTCCGGGGCCTGGTCGGCGGCCAGGAACCGGAACGCGACATCGTCCACACAGCGGCGCTCGATCGCTCGGGAGGAGCGCACGCCGGTGGTGTATCCGTAGATCAGCAGGCGCACCATCAGCCTGGGGTCGTAGGGCGGGTAGCCGCGCTTCTCGGTGTAGTCCGCCAGGACCGGGGACAGGTCGAGCACCTCGTCGACCAGGTCGGCGACGAATCGGGCCAGGTGGCCCTCGGGCAGCCAGTCGTCCAGCGACGGCGGCAGCAGCAGGACCTGGTGCGGGTCGAACGCCCGGAACCGCTTGCCCACCGGCGCCGGACGAGCCTGCGGTCGCTTCGACTCGTCCGGCTCAACCTCGAACAGCCCATCCCCATCGCGCATACCGTGATCATTCCGCACGAATGATCACGAGACGCACGCGGGTTGCCGGTTACTGAGACACGCTCCTAG
>NZ_JBICZB010000202.1:0-1716 GCF_043201815.1 Kitasatospora sp. NPDC048296 | reverse complement strand
CTAGGAGCGTGGGTCAGTAAGCGGCAACCCGCGTGTGGCTTGTGATCATTCGTACGAGATGATCCTGGTATGCGTGATCAGGAGGGGTTGTTCGAGGCCGAGCCGGGCGAGCCGAAGCAGCGGCAGGCGCGTGCGGTGGCGGTGGACAAGCGGTTCCGGGCGTTCGACCCGCACCAGGTTCTGCTGCTGCCGCCGTCGCTGGACGACTGGCTGCCCGAGGACCACCTGGCCCGGTTCGTCGCCGATCTGGTCGACGAGGTCCTCGATCTGTCGCCGGTCCTGGCCGACTACACCGAGAAGCGCGGCTTCCCGCCCTATGACCCCCGCTTGATGGTCCGCCTGCTGATCTACGGCTACACCACCGGCGTGCGCTCCTCCCGGGCGATCGAGCGCCGTTGCGTGGACGACGTCGCGTTCCGGTTCCTGGCCGCCGACCGGGCCCCGGACTACCGCTCGATCGCCCGCTTCCGCCGCCGCCACCTGGACGCACTCGCCGACCTCTTCCTCCAGTCGCTGCACCTCGCGCAGAAGCTCGCCATGGTCAAGATGGGGCGCGTCGCCCTGGACGGCACGAAACTGGAGGCGAACGCCTCCAAGCACAAGGCCATGAGCTACGGCCGGCTCATCGGCAAGGAGGAAAGGGTCGAGGCCGAGATCGCCACCCTGGAAGCCAAGGCCCGCGCGCTGCTGGCCGACGCCGAGGCCACCGACACCGCCGAGGACCGGATCTTCGGCGTCGACGGCAAGGACGTCGATCTTCCCGCCGAGCTGGACCGCCGCGAGAAGCGCCTCGCCAGGCTGCAGGCCGCCCGCGCCCAGATCGAGGCCGAGGCCGCAGACAAGGCCCGCCGCCACGCCGAGGACAAGGAACGCCGCCGCCAGGAACGCGCCGGCACCGAAGACGAGCAGGCCGTCGCCGCCGCCGGCGAGAAGGCCGCCGCGAAGGCCAGGCCGAAGCCGAAGGCCCAGGCCAACTTCACCGACCCCGACTCGCGGATCATGAAGAACAGCGACGGCGCCTACATCCAGGCCTACAACGCCCAGGCCGTCGTCGACGAGCAACACCAGGTCATCACCGCCGCCGACGTGACCTGCAACGCCTCCGACGCGCTGAACTACACCACGATGCTCGACCAGTCCGCCCACAACACCGGCATCCACCCCAAGCAGGCCCTCGTCGATGCCGGGTACTGCTCCGAGACGAACCTCGAAGCCGCGAAGGAGCGCCAACTGTCCCGCGGCACCGACACGTTCATGGCCACCGGCCGACTTTCCCACGACGAGCAGATCCCGCCCGCACCCCGCGGACGCATCCCCGACAACGCCACCTTGAAGGAGCGGATGGCCCGCAAACTGCGGACCAAACCAGGCCGGAAGGCCTACAGACGCCGCAAAGCCATCGTCGAACCCGTCTTCGGGCAGATCATGACCTGCCAGAGTGGCCGCCAGCTCCTCCTGCGCGGCGAGGACGGCGCCCGCGGAGAGTGGCGCCTGCTGGCCGCCTGCCACAACTTCCGCAAGATCTTCCGCCACACCGGACCGGCCGGCCTCGCCACCGCGCTCGCCTGACCGTCCCGCCCACCGGCCCCCACCCCGACCGACTCCCACGCTGACAGGCCCGACCACCGGCGCGGCGAGCACGGACCGGGCGACCGCGACCGATCGCGGCGATCAAACCCACCCGGCCAGTTGCTCGTTACCGACCCACGCTCCTAG
>NZ_JBICZB010000201.1:0-1726 GCF_043201815.1 Kitasatospora sp. NPDC048296 | reverse complement strand
TGAGGACGTTTCATCGTGATTCGTGCAGGTCATCGGCCCTGGTGTGGCGAGCCGTTGGGATGCTCGCGCAGTTCATCACGGTGATCACCGCGCGGAGATCGTCCGTCAGTCGGTTTTGGGCTGTCTTTCCTGGATCTCCTGCACGCTGCGTGCCGGGCCCCCTACTGTGCGAGCAGGGTCCGGTGGGCCCGTGAGGGAGGGGACATGGCTCAGAACCTGATGGTGTGGCTGTTGGAGCGCCGTGTGGTGTTGGAAGAACGCGCTGGGCAGCTGCGCAAGCAGCTGGCCGACATCGAGGCTGAAGTGGCCCGACTGGAGGCCGCTGAGGTCGTCTACCGGCAGTACCAGGAGGACGCTGATGCCGGGCACCCCGACGCCGAGGCCTGGCAGCGGGCCCTGGAGGAGGCCACCGGCGGAGAACCCGCCGTGCCCGCGCCCGGCACGGGTGTGACACCGGGCGCCGCGGGCCAGCTGCTGATCCCTCACCGCGGCCCTGGCAGCCGCCTGGAGGACCTGCCCGCCGACTACCAGGCGATCATGGAGATCGTCGCGGGCGGCGACGGCCAGCTGCAGGCCAAGGACGTGGCCCGTGAGCTGGGGCTGGAGCCTGTGCCGGCGAGGGTGGAGCCGGTGCGCGGGAAACTGCGCAAGCTGGCCGAGCGCGGCTGGATCACCCGAACCGCGGCCGGACGCTACCTGCCCCGGTAACCCGCCACCGGCCCGGAACAACGGCCGATTCCCGCCGCAACACGGCTGCCCCCAATGGGAGTTGGGCAGTTCGTGAAAACCAAGACCAGCCCTGCCGGGGACGCCGCCAGCCTTGTCTACTGCGTCCGCCTGCCGCTGTCCGGCCAGACCGTCAACTACGTGGCCGGCCTGATCCGCGCCCACCGCAAGAAGATCCGTTCCCGCTGGCGCAAGCTGGACGCCGGGCGGATCGCGGTCATAGTGCTGGCCCACCTGCGCAATGACGAGCGGCTGGCCGACCTGGCCGGCGGCAACGCGGTCTCGGCCTCCACGGTCCGCCGGTGGGTGCTGGAGGTGATCGACCTGCTGGCCGCACGCTCTCCCCGCCTGGACCGCGCGCTGGCGAAGGTGGCCAAGGACAGCGGGTGCGTGGTGCTGCTGGACGGCACGCTGATCCGTACCCGGCGGCGGACCGGGCAGGCGAACCGGAAGAACTACTCTGGGAAGCACAAGGCCCATGGCCTGCTGTTCCTCGCCCTGACCGATGCGAAGGGGCGGCTGTTGTGGATCTCCTCGGCCCGCCGGGGCGCCTGCAGCGAGATCACGGCCGCCCGCTACGAGAAGCTGTGCGCGCGGCTACGGGAGTCTCAGCTGGGAGCGGTGGCCGACCTGGGGTTCGTCGGCCTGGACGACGGGACCCAGGAACAGCCGGCGATCATCACGGGCTTCAAGGCGAGCGGCGGCAAGCGCCTCTCACCCCCGAAGAAGGTCGTGAACCGGCTGATCAGCAGCCTGCGGGCACCGGTCGAGCACGGCTTCGCGAGCCTGAAGACCTTCAGGATCCTGACCAAGGTGCGCATGCACCCGCGGCACGCGACCGCCCTGGTGCGGGCCCTGCTGGTACTGACGCACCACCAGGTCGCGCGATGACGGATGATCTCCCCGCGACGATCACCCTGATGAACTGCGCGAGCACCCCAACCGCTCGTCACGCCAGGGCCGATGACCTGCACGAATCACGATGAAACTTCCTCATTGT
>NZ_JBICZB010000200.1:0-1747 GCF_043201815.1 Kitasatospora sp. NPDC048296 | reverse complement strand
CCACGGCCGGAGACTGGCGGTTCGCCTCCGAGCAGGTCGTGGACAACCTGGAGATCGGCCGCCTGGCCACGGGCGCGGACAGCGGCCGGCTGGCCGGCCTGTTCGCCGCCATGCCGCCGGACCTCCCCGATCCGGCCCAGGCCCTGGTCGCCGCGGCCTGTGCCCTCGCCCGGGGCGACCGCACAGCCGGCCGCGACGGTCTGCGGCGCGCCGACGAGCACCTGGGCCGGCAGCAGGGGGCGACCGGCCCGATGGTGCGGTTCAGCCGGGTCCTGCTGGAACTGCTCGTCGACCGGCTGACCGGTGACGCCGCAGCGGCGCAGACCGCTGCGCGAGAGGCCCTGTCCCGGCTGGACCTGGTACCACCACAACTGCTCGGCGAGCACCCGGAGATCCCCGCACTGCTGCTCACCAGCTTCGGCTCCGCCCAACTGAGCGCCGGACACCTCGACGCCGCCGAGACCACGCTCGCCCAGGCCGTGGAGATGTGCGGCAGGCCGGGCACCGAGCAGCCGCAGGCGGACTCCCTGGTCCGTCTCGCCCTGATCGACCTCCACCGGGGACACCTCCGGCGAGCCGAGCAACGCGCCCGCCGGGCACTCGCCGTCGCGGAGCGCGCCGGCCCACCGCCCGCCCGCCGAACCACGCTGGCACGCCTGGTGGTGGCGGCCATCGCCGTCGAGCGAAACGACCCGACGGTCACGCAGCCCCAGCGCGACCTCGCGACCGTCTCGGTGGAGCCGGGTGAAGACCTCGTCGCGAAGGTGGCGACCGCCGTCATCCGGTCTCGGCTCGCGGCGGCCCAAGGGGACTGGAAGACCGCGGTCACGGTGCTCCACACGGTCCGTCCTCCGACGGACACACCAGGCCCGTCCGGCTGGCCCGCTGACCAGTTGGCCATCGCGGAGTCCGCCGCGGACCTGGCACACGGCGACGCGGCAGCAGCCGTGGCCGTGCTCGATGCGGCCGACTCGAACCGCCCGGAGCACCGGGAGGCCCTGGTCCACGCGCTCCTCGCGACGGACCAGGAACAGCGCGCGGCGGACCTGCTCGCGGCACTGCCGATGCCGTCGCGCGGTGCTCCCCGAAGCCGCGCGCACATCTGCCTGCTGCGAGCACAGGCCAAGGCCAGGGCCGGTGACACGGCCGCGGAGCGGCGCCTCCTGGCACAGGCCCTGGAGCTCGCGCGGCCGGAACTGCTGAGGCGGCTCTTCGTCGAAGCGGGCCCCTGGGTCCGCCGCTCGCTGCGCCGCGATCCCGAACTCGCCCTGGCCCATAGCTGGTTGACCGACCTGCCGACCTGCGCCGCCGATGCCGCCGCCGACACGGCGGACCAGGCTCCGCCTCGTGTGGCGCTGAGTGCGCGCGAACGCGACGTCCTGCTCCAGGCGGCGCAGTGGCTGTCCACCGAGGAGATCGCGACCGAACTGCACATATCCGCCAATACGGTCAAGACGCACTTGAAGAGCATCTACCGCAAGCTCTCCGCGAGCCGAAGGGCCGAAGCAGTGCGCCGGGCACAGCAGCTGCACCTGCTCTGACCCGCCGGTCGACACCGCTCGTCCCTCCCGTCGTGTCCACGAGACCGTGACGACTGCGCCGGTCGACCTGCGCCCGGCCTCGCACCGCGCCCACCCCGGGCGCAGGCTGGGAGGAGCAGCCCTGGGTCCGGCGGACGGCGGGAGTCGGCGATGGACACGACGCGACTGGCGGCCGGCGAGACCGGCGCGTGGGTGGTGACGCACCC
>NZ_JBICZB010000199.1:0-1779 GCF_043201815.1 Kitasatospora sp. NPDC048296 | reverse complement strand
GACCCGTAAGGAAACT
Source organism: Kitasatospora sp. NPDC048296 (assembly GCF_043201815.1). Classification (NCBI taxonomy): domain Bacteria; kingdom Bacillati; phylum Actinomycetota; class Actinomycetes; order Kitasatosporales; family Streptomycetaceae; genus Kitasatospora; species Kitasatospora sp. NPDC048296. Next base: position 1,763 of record NZ_JBICZB010000199.1, on the reverse strand, counting down.
ACTGCTGGTTTCGGGTTAACTCCACGGATCGGCATGGTAGATGAGCTGCTGTGGCGATCCCGGATGATGTCCTGGCGGTGTTGGATGCGAAGTTCGTGGCGGTGTTGCCGCATCTGGACGAGCGGCAGCGCCGCTTGTACCTGGCCTCGGAGGCCGAGGCTCTGGGGCATGGTGGGATCGCGGCCGTAGCCAGGCTGACGGAGGTGTCGGAATCGACCATCGCCCGGGGATGCGAGGAGCTCGCGGGCGGGGCGGAGGTCCTGGGGCGGGTGCGCCGACCCGGCGGCGGGCGCAAGTCTGTCGCTGAACGCGATCCTGATCTGGTGGCGGCGCTGGAGTCGTTGATCGAGCCGCGGGAGGTGGGCGACCCGGTCTCGCCGCTGCGCTGGACCACAGCATCGCTTCGGGACCTGGCCCGGGAGTTGACTGAGGCAGGGCATCCGGTCAGCGCCCCGGTGGTGGGCGACCTGCTGCGCGGGTTGGGCTTCAGCCTGCAGGGCATGGCCAAGACCCGGGCCGGCAGTCACGTGCCCGACCGCGACGCCCAGTTCCGCCACATCAACACCGCCGTCGAACACTTCCTGGAGCAAGGTCTGCCGGTGGTGAGCGTGGATGCGAAGAAGAAGGAGCCGATCGGTGACTTCGCCCGTTCCGGCCGCACCTGGCGTCCCAAAGGCGAGCCGATCACCGCCCCGGACCACGACTTCCTGGACCCCGACACCCCGATCGCCATCCCCTACGGCGTCTACGACCTGGGACGCGACACAGGCTGGGTCAACGTGGGTACCGACCGCAACACCGCCGCCTTCGCTGTGGAGTCACTTCGCCGCTGGTGGAACCGCCAAGGGCGCCTCGACTACCCCGACGCCACCCGTCTGCTGATCACCGCCGACTCCGGAGGAGCCAACTCGGCCGACTCCCACCTGTTCAAGAACGACCTGGCCACCTTCGCCGACGAGTGCGGACTGAGCATCACCGTCATGCACTTCCCGCCCGCGACTTCAAAATGGAACAAGGTCGAACACCGACTGTTCTCCCGGATCACCCACAGCCTGCGCGGCCAGCCGCTGACCAGCTACGAAGTACTGCTCCAGACCATCTCGGCCACCCGCACCAGCACCGGACTGACCGTCAAAGCCGTCCTCGACGACAACGAGTACCCCACCGGCCGGACACTCACCAAGGCCGAACGCGCGGCGATCCTGCAGCGTGTCGCCCGCGACGACTTCCACGGAGAGTGGAACTACACCATCGCCCCCCTCCACCCCGGACAGGAACTGCCAGTCGAGCCGGAACAGGCGAAGGCACCGCCGATTCCGGCCGAGGCCACCTTCCTGCTCACTCATCCGGCCCTGACCGGCATGTCCCGCGAGCAGTTCGACCAGCTCGTGGAAGAACTCGAGCCCTTCCGCCGGGTCCTGGCAGAGACCGAGCGCGAGAAGAGGAAGGGTATCAACCGACGCGGATACAACCCCGGGGTCGGCTCCGTCGACCACCGCCACCGCGTACTGGTCGCCGTCCTGCACCACCGCAACACCGTCACCCTGACCCTGGCCGCCCAACTGCTCGGTCGAGTACCCACGAGCCTGAACTACCACGCACACCGCACCAAGCCGCTGCTCGCCTTCGCCACCCCAGGCATCGCCGCAGCCCTGGCCCATCCCCGGCGGACCCACCCACCCCGCACGATCGACGCCCTCCAGAACGCAATCACACAGTACGAAGACGAGATCAAATCAGGCAGTAAATAATTGACGAGTCCT
>NZ_JBICZB010000198.1:0-1833 GCF_043201815.1 Kitasatospora sp. NPDC048296 | reverse complement strand
GGTCTTGGGCAGCACGCCGTTGCGCATCGCCATGACCATCTTGATCACACCGCCGACACCCGCGGCGGCCTGGGTGTGGCCGATGTTCGACTTCAGCGAGCCCAGCAGCAGCGGACGCTCCCCGTTCCGCTCCTGGCCGTACGTGGCGATCAGGGCCTGGGCCTCGATCGGGTCGCCGAGCTTGGTGCCGGTGCCGTGGGCCTCGACGGCGTCCACCTGGCCGACCGTCAGACCCGCACTGGCCAGCGCCTGCCGGATCACCCGCTCCTGGGACGAACCGTTGGGCGCGGTGAGGCCGTTGCTGGCACCGTCCTGGTTGACCGCGCTGCCGCGCAGCACGGCGAGGACGGGGTGCCCGTTGCGCTCGGCGTCGGAGAGCCGCTCCACCAGGAGCATGCCGACGCCCTCGCCCCAGCTGGTGCCGTCCGCGGCAGCAGCGAAGGACTTGGAACGGCCATCGGCGGCCAGCCCGCGCTGGCGGCTGAACTCGACGAACATGCCCGGGGTCGGCATCACGGTGACGCCGCCCGCGAGGGCGAGGTCGCACTCGTCGTTGCGCAGGGCCTGGGCGGCCAGGTGCAGGGCGACGAGTGAGGACGAGCACGCGGTGTCGACCGTCACCGCCGGGCCCTCCAGCCCCAGCGCGTAGGAAACCCGGCCGGACAGCACGCTCGACGACTTGCCGGTGAGCATGAAGCCCTCGAACGTGCTCGGCGTCTCGTGAAGGCGCGAAGCGTAGTCCTGGTACGTCGTGCCGGCGAAGACGCCGGTGCGGCTGCCGCGGAGGGTCGCCGGGTCGATGCCCGCCCGCTCGAACGCCTCCCAGGAGGTCTCCAGCAGCAGGCGCTGCTGCGGGTCCATCGCCAGCGCCTCGCGCGGCGAGATCCCGAAGAACTCCGCGTCGAAGTCGGCCGCGTCGTAGAGGAAGCCGCCTTCGCGTGCGTAGGTCGTGCCGGGCCGCTCGCGGTCCGGGTCGTACAGGTTGTCGAGGTCCCAGCCGCGGTCGGTCGGGAGCCCGCCGATGGCGTCGCGGCCCTCGGCCACGAGCTGCCAGAGCTCTTCCGGCGACCGGACGGCGCCCGGCATGCGGCACCCCATCGCCACGATGGCGATCGGCTCGTCCCGGTCGGCGGTCACGGCGGTCACGGCGGGCACCGACACCGGCGCCGCGTGCTGCCCGGCCCCGACCAGCTCGGCACGCAGGTGCTTGGCCAGCGCGCTCGGCGTGGGGTTGCCGAAGATCGTGCTGGTGGTCATCCGAGAGCCGGTCACCGAGATCAGGCGGTTCCGCAGGTCCATGACGGTCAACGAGTCGAAACCGAAGTCCTTGAAGGCACGACCGGAACTGATCGCCTCCACCCCCGTGTGGCCCAGGACCGCAGCCGCCTGGGTGCGGACGAGCTCGGTCAGCACCTTCTCCTGCTCGTCCTCGGACAGGCCGATGAGCTGCTGGAGCAGCTTCGCCCGCGGGCCCGAATCCGCGGGCGCGGTGCCTGCGTCGGCTTCGGTCGCGGCCGCGGCCGCAGGGATCCCGTCGAAGAGACGGGTCGGCCGCAGGGCCGAGAACTCCGGTACGAAGCGCTGCCAGTCGATGTCGGCGACCACCGTGCTGGTGTCGTCCCGGTCCAGCGCCTGCTGCAGCGCGGAGATCGCCAGGTCCGGTGCCATCGCGGTCAGGCCACGGCGGCTCATCCGGTCGTCGATCTCGGACCCGACCATGCCGCCACCGCTCCACGTCCCCCAGGCGATGGAGGTGGCGGGGAGGCCGTCGGTGTGGCGTTGGTGGGCGAGGGCGTCGAGGTAGGCGTTTGCGGCGGCGTAGTTGGCCTGTCC
>NZ_JBICZB010000197.1:0-1851 GCF_043201815.1 Kitasatospora sp. NPDC048296 | reverse complement strand
GTACCTCACCCCACTCGAAACCCGAGCCAGACTGCAGCGCGACTTCACCCCCGCAGCGTAAGCAACCGCTGTCCAAGATCAGGGGGGAACTTCAGCTGCGCCCTCCCTCGCTGCCTAGCGGGCTTGCCCGAAGATGTCTTCAGGGGCCAGCTTCACGCCGACCACGCCGCGCACCTGCCTGCCGTTGACTCGACGCTTCCCGACTTCTGCGCCGAAATACCGAGCAACTGCCTTAGACCATGCTTGCGGCTGCCCCGGTAGCTTCGGGTGCACCCGTTCCCCTCGCTGTTTGATCTCGCTGTTGGGCACGAAACCGTCCGACTGCACCTCGAAGTTGGCTTCCACCCAGTCCGCGAACGGGTCCGATTCCTCGCGGTACTCGTCGGTTGCCTTGGTGACCCGCTCGGGGTTGTTCAGGCCGTGCTGGTGCCAGTCGACGGCGCCCGCGACCACCCATGCCGCTGTGCCCTCCGCTTCGGCCAGCAGGCGGGTTTTGAGCCCCTTGTCCTCCCTCCCGACGAACGACTCATCCCACGGCACGCAGCGGAAGCGCCGCCAGATGCCCTCGTCGGTGCCCCGGATGGTCGGCTTGTCGTTGCCGCTCATGATGAGCAGCGCGGTGGGCGTGAAGTCGTACGCGGGCTTGTACTTCTGGTTGGCGGTGAGCAGATCAGCGGCAGTGAAGAGCTTCACGAACGCCTCGTCCAGGCGCGCCGCTGTCATCTCGCTGGACAGCACCAGTCGGGCGCCGTGGAGCTTGGCCACCAGCGACCCGTTACGGCCGTTTCGCTGCTTCTCCCAGAACTCGGCTTCCTGCGCCGTGGTCACGGCCGCGAAGACCTTGCCCAGCGTCTCCGTGAACACGCCCTTCCCGTTCCGCCCCGACCCGTAGAAGAACGCCAGGCACTCCTCTCGCGTCGAACCGGTCACGGCGTAGCCGGCCAGCCGCTGAAGGAACGTGTGCATCTCCTGGTCGCCGGGCTGGCTGCTCTCCAGGAACGCCAGCCATGACGGGCACTGCGCTTCTGGCCGATAGTCCAGGTCCACGAGTCGTGTGATCAGTTCATCGGGATCATGCGGGCGCAGCTCGCCGCTGCGTAGGTCCACGGTGCCGTTGCGGAAGGTGAGCGCGTCCGGATCGGCGTCCAGGTCGGCGACGCTGCGCCGGATGCCGGGCATGGCTTGCATCTCCAGCAGCGCCGCCGTGATGAGCCTGCCCGTGCGCAGTGCCTTGCCCGCGTCAATCAGAGCATCGCTGCCCGCGCTGATCGCTTCCGCCAGTAGCCCACTGGACACGTCGTGCACCATGCCGCGCGCCACGGCATCACGAGTCGAGTCGTTCACCCAGTGCCGTCCGTCCCAGGCGTACCACCCCGGGCCGTCCACGTAGATGAGCCGACCGCGCACCTTGCCCGTGATGAACTCCGCGCGGTCCACGTCGGTGCCGTCCCGCTGTGTCAGCAGGCGTACGGTCTCGGCTGGGGTCGTCACCGGCCTGCCTCCTGCTTCGCCTGCCAGGCAGCCAGGTAGGCGCTGTTGCGTCCCTTCCTGCTGCCTTCCTCGATCTCTTCGACGAGATTGTGTAGCTCGCGGATCTGCTGGTTGAGGATGCGGCCCACGGCCGTTTCCTTCCACGCCGTGGCCTCGTCCTCCTCTTCCACCGCCATTTCCGCTTCCTCCAGCAGGGCAGTGGCGTGGGCCCGTTCCTGCTGCCAGTCCACGTCGGCGTCCGCCGGGGCAAGCTCGTAGTGGGGCAGGTTGAGGTTCCCCCGGGATGCGGAGGATGGTGACAGCGGTTCAGATGGGTCTCATGAGAGGACCCGAGGCCATGGCCGCCCCGAAGAAGTACCC
>NZ_JBICZB010000196.1:0-1880 GCF_043201815.1 Kitasatospora sp. NPDC048296 | reverse complement strand
GCTCTCTCCCGCGGCCTCGCCGAGGCGATGGGCGGCAGCCTGGAGGTCGAGGACACCCCCGGCGGCGGCACCACCATGCTGCTCACCCTGCCCGCGGCACAGGAGACGCGGATCGAGGAACCGAGCATCGCAACGCCGAAGAGGAGCTCGGACCGGTGAGCCATATTCTCGTCGTCGACGACGAACCGGCGCTGTTGCGCACCCTGCGGATCAACCTCCAGGCCCGGCACTACTCGGTGCTCACCGCTACCACCGGCCAGGAAGCCCTGGACTTGGCGGGCCAAGTGCCACCCGACGCCATCGTCCTGGACCTCGGCCTGCCGGACTTCGACGGTGTGGACGTGATCCACGGCATCCGCTCCACACTGGCCGTGCCGGTCATCGTGCTGACCGGCCGGGCTGAGATCGAGGAGAAGCTCCGGGCGTTCGACGCGGGAGCGGACGACTACGTGACCAAGCCGTTCGTCATCGACGAACTCCTCGCCCGGCTACGGGCCGTTCTGCGTCGGCCACTGGGCGGCGTTCCGTCGGCGCCCGAGCCCTCGGCGCGGATCGGGCCGTACGAGGTCGATCTCGGCGCGGGCACGGTCACCGGTCCGGACGGCCCGGTCCGACTGACCCCGACGGAGTGGAAGATTCTCGCCCTGCTGATGGCCAGCCCCGGCCGGCTGGTGCCCGGGAAGCAGATCCTGGCCGAAGTCTGGGGCCCGGAGGCGGAGGGCAACGGCAACTACCTGAGGGTCTACTTCTCCAGCATGCGGCGAAAGCTCGAACCGGACCCGGGACGTCCGCGCCACCTGATCACGGAACCCGGGATCGGTTACCGGTTCCAGCCCTGACCCGGGTGCATCCGGGATGCGGCCGGAGCTGCGCCAATGCCTCGTCAAGATGATCCCCGTCGGCGTCAAGGACGCGTCAGAGCGGGCGGGACGGGTGTTCGACAGCACCTAGCTTGATCTGCGAGGAAACGATTCGCCGCCCGGGCGTGGGGCCTGACGGTGAACCGTTTGCCGAACCCCGACCCCCGGCGGGTTCCTCCGGGGAAGGTTCGGCGGCCAGTGAAAAACAGGGGGAGGGGGCGCGCGGCGATGCCAACGGGAACGTCGGGCGGTACGGCTGTCGTGGGGAAAACGGTCGCGTCGGAGACGGCGCGACAGGAGACAACCGCACCGCTCCCCGGGCCACGCGCCCCCCAACACTGGCTCGGCCGCTCCTGGCGCAGCCGAGCCTGGTGGAACACCCCGCGGATCGTCCGCGGGCTCACCGGGCTCTGCCTGGCGGCGCTGCTCGCCGCAGGCGCGGCGACCGGCACCGTCCTGGGTGGGGCCCGGGACGGCACGGACGTGATCGGCCACCAGGCCGCCCCGCAGGTGGTGCGTTCGGCCGACCTCTACTTCGCGCTCAACGACATGGACGCCCAGGCCGCGAACCTGCTGTTGTTCGGCGCCGACCCGGACTACGCCGCGCTGCGCAAACAGACCCTGGACACATACGAGCAGCGCCGCACCCAGGCCGACAACGACCTGCAGCGTGTCGCGGAGGCGGTAGCCGGTGATGCCGCCGGGCAGCGGGCCGTGCAGACCGTCATCGGTGAACTCGGCCAGTACGAGGCCCAGGTGGCCCGTGCCCAGTTGCTGGAGGAGCAGGCCCACGCTCAGGCCGGCCGGCCCTCGGCGGACGCCCTCGCGGCCTACCGGCAGGCCACCGACCTGCTGCGCCAGCGGCTGCTGCCGGCCGTCGACGAGGTGACCAAGGCCAACGCGTCTGTCGTCGAACACAGCTACAGTGGAGTTGCCCCGGTCTGACAGACACCGGTGGGCTTGCGAGCTACGCGACTGCGTAGAGCACTCTATGTGGTGGCTTCGCGGTGTGACGACGTT
>NZ_JBICZB010000195.1:0-1899 GCF_043201815.1 Kitasatospora sp. NPDC048296 | reverse complement strand
GTCGCCCAGAACCAAGGGCATGCCGGGCGCGCCCTCGGGCTCGCACTCCGGGTGATGACAGACGAACTCGGTCTGCACCGCGCTGAGGCGTCCACCAATCTGGAGAATCTGCCGTCGCAGCGGGTACTGCGCCGCAACGGGTTCAGCCCGTACGGCGTCGCGCACTCCTCGATCTTTCTCGACGGGAGCTGGCGGGACGCGCTGCTGTGGGAGCGGGTCCTCGGCGACTAACCTGCGCGCACCCGGGGTCGCGTCCGGATCATGATCGGAAAAGCGAAAGTGCCCTCTGAGCTGCAACGATGAGGCTTGTCTAAGGTCCCAGTAGGAAGGCACTTTCTGCGTGCACACTACCCGGTCGCGGCCCAAGCTCGTCGTCAGCGCCGACGGGAACGGGGTGGTCAGCCACGCCGGCTCGCGCCTGCTCGCGGACTTGGCCGACGCCACGACGCTGACCAGCGCCTTCTCCGACGCTTTGCACCGGCTGCGGCCGCGTGGGACCGGGCACGATCCCGGCCGGGTCGCGCTGGACCTGGCGGTGATGCTCGCCGACGGCGGCGAGGCGATCGCCGACCTGGCCGTGCTGCGCGACCAGCGCGACGTGTTCGGCCCTGTCGCCTCCACTCCGACCGCCTGGCGCGTGCTGGCCGGCATCGACGAAGCGGCCCTGAACACACTGCGGGCAGCCCGGGCCAGGGCCCGCGAAGTCGCCTGGCTGCAAGCCGACGAGACCGGACACCCCATATCCGCCTCGCAGGCCGGAGGGCGTGAACTGCCGGGCCTGGTCCTGGACATCGACGCGACCCTGGTCACCTGCCACTCGGAAAAGGAACAGGCCGCCGCGACCTACAAACGCGGCTTCGGCTACCACCCGCTGCTTTGCTTTCTGGACAACACTGGCGAGGCCCTCGCCGGTGTTCTGCGTCCCGGCAACGCCGGAGCGAACACCGCGGCCGACCACGTCATGGTCCTCGACCAGGCCCTCGCGCAGATTCCCGACGCCCACCGCCATGGCACCGAGGTCCTCATCCGCGCCGACTCGGCGGGCAGTGCCAAAGCCTTCCTCGCCCACATACGCGCCCTGCGACAGCACGGGACCCGCACCACCTTCTCCGTCGGACACGCCGTCACCGAGCAGGTCCGCAAAGCCATCCGGGTCCTGCCCGACCAGGTCTGGCACCCCGCACTGGAACAAGACGGGGCCCTCCGCGCCGGCGCCGAGGTCGCAGAGCTGACCGGCCTGGTCGACCTCACCGGATACCCGGACGGCACCCGCATCATCGTCCGCCGCGAGCGTCCCCACCCAGGAGCCCAGCTGTCCCTGTTCGACCAGGACGAAGGCATGCGCCACCAGGTCTTCCTCACCGACACGCCCGTCGGGAGCGGCTCGATCCAGCACCTGGAGGTCCGCCACCGGGCCCACGCCCGGGTCGAGGACCACATCCGCTGCGGCAAGACCACCGGCTTCGGCCGCTTCCCCTCCCGCCACTTCGCCATCAACCAGGCATGGCTGGAGCTCTCCCTGACAGCGATCGACCTACTCGCCTGGACCAGAACCCTGCTGCTGGACGGCGAGTTGGCCACTGCCGAGCCCAAGAAGCTCCGCTACCGCGTCCTGCACACTGCCGCCCGGATCACGCGCGGAGCCCGCCGCCTACGTCTGCGAATCGCCGCCACCTGGCCCTGGCGCCACGAACTGACCACCGCGTTCAACCGCCTGCTGACCCTACCTCGACCGGCCACCTGACAGACGACACCACCACTAGCCACCCACGACCCGAGGACCCAGGAGCAACCGGCCATCGCGCCGGGCTCTCGGCATGCCCAGCCCCCGCCTACGGCCCGGCGACATCTGACACAAGGATCACCCCAGATGAGCCGACGCGAACCGAAACAGCGAGG
>NZ_JBICZB010000194.1:0-1941 GCF_043201815.1 Kitasatospora sp. NPDC048296 | reverse complement strand
CCCGCGTTCGACATAATTCCGCGGCCTGGAGCTGCGAATCCGGGGTCTGACCTGGGCGGACGTGCGTGTGTCCGCCTGGAGGGCGTTTCTCTAGGCGGTCGCGTTTCGGCTGGTCAGCGGGATGCGGGCTGGAGCGCGACGACCTGCTTGGGGACGGGGATCTGAAGCTTCGCGAGCAGGTCTCGTTGTGGCTTGGTCAGGGCGGTGACCTGCTGGAACGTTCCGGCAGGGCCGGTGAAGGTGCCCAGGTGGAGGCGGTCGAGCTCGCGCCGGATCTGCGGCCAGGTATCGCCGGTGGTGGTCTCGGTGATCCGGATCAGCAGGAGGGCGAGCCAGCAGAGGAGGACGTGGGCGCGGATGCGTTCTTCGAGTCGGTGGTAGACGGGCCGCAGGTCGATGATCTGCTTCATGTCGCGCCAGCCGCGTTCGACTTCGAGCAATTGCTTGTAGCCCAGCGCGATGTCCTCGGCGCTCAGGTGGGGGTCCGAGCAGCGCAGGAGGTACTTCCCGTCGAGGTTCTCCTCCGCCTTGATCTTCGCCTGGTCGATGCGGAGCTTGCCGGCCGGGGTGGCGCGCAGGTAGCGGTTCAGGCCGGGCTTGTCGGCGATCCGCCCGCGCAGTTCGCCCCGTTTGAAGTCGCTGAGCTTGTCGGTGTCGGCGATCAAGTCAGCCAACTGGGCGACGAGTTGTTCACGCATGTGCCGGTCACGCTCGGCCGCTTCGGGGTTGTGGCAGATCACGAACCGGTCGGTGTCGGATATCCGCACTTCCTTGACGCGCATGTTCTCGCCGACGTCCTGGTAGCGGCCCTGCCGGGACAGGGCGGCCTGCACCTCGGGACTCCCGGAGCGGAGCTTCTCGCCGATGATGTAGGCATGGTCGCCCTTGCGCAGGTAGCGGCGGTTCTCGGCTGAGGAGAAGCCGCGGTCGGCCACCCACACGATCTTGGAGAGGGTCCAGTCCCGCATATCGTCCTTGACCTGGCGGATCAGGGTCTGGTCGGAGGCGTTGCCCGGCCAGCACCAGCAGCGGACCGGGATCCCGTCCCTGGTGACCGCCATGCCGATCACGATCTGGGGCAGGTCGTCGCGGGAGTCCTTCGACTTCCCGTAGGTCCGGAACCCGGCCTGCTTCGCGTCGCCGTCGTCCTGGCCGTCCTCCAGCTTGCGGCCGGCCTCGTCCCGGGCGACGGGCTCGTCGGGCTCCTCCAGCTCGAAGTAGGTGCTGGTGGTGTCGAAGAACAGCAGGTCCACCTCCAGGTTCAGCAGGTTCGCGACCTCGTCGAACACCTGCTTCTCCAGGTCGTCCTTGACCTCGTGCAGCCAGTCCATCGCCCGGTAGCAGGTCTGTTCGCCGACCTCGGTCAGCCCGGCGATGTGCACGTCGTTCGTGATCCACTCCGCCGCCGCGAGCTTCGAGGACGGGGCCAGCGCGCGGTTGGCGACCAGGGCGAACAGCACCCGCTCGGTCGCGGTCATGTCCCGGCGACGGCCCCGCTTGGGCTGCCCGACCCGGCCCGCGATCTGGTCGATCCGCAGCCGTCGCCACAGGTGATCGAGGACGTAGGCGCCACCGAACGGCGCCGAGGAGGTGAACTCCAGGTCCGACGCCGCCGTCGCAGCCAGCGCGTCACCCGGTTCCAGCAGCTTCGATAGAGACGCGACCAGGCGCCTGACCGCGTCGCGGTCCAGCTCGTCCTCGCGGCCGAAGGTAAACAGCACCTTCGGCACCGCCCGCCCCTTCACCGGATCCCACTCGTTGTGGGCCAGGTGGAGGTACCGGACCGTCCCGGACTTGTTCTCCCGCTTCGTCGTCTTCACGTACATGGCTCCAGACGATAGGCCGAAGCCACAGGCCAGCGCAGGCGAATCAGGAAAGTCGCGTCTCTAGGCACTTTCGGCCGTTCGCTCCGCCTGCAGCCCGATGACCTGCGCTTTCAGT
>NZ_JBICZB010000193.1:0-2006 GCF_043201815.1 Kitasatospora sp. NPDC048296 | reverse complement strand
GTACCTCACCCCACTCGAAACCCGAGCCAGACTGCAGCGCGACTTCACCCCCGCAGCGTAAGCAACCGCTGTCCAAGATCAGGGGGGAACTTCAGAGGGCCTGACGGACGGCCGGGACCACCTCGTGGGCGAACACGCCGAGCTGGCGCTCGTGGTCCTCGTTCGGCCAGTACACAAAGCCGTTCATGCCTCGGTCGCGCACGAGGGCGGTCATCTGCTCGACCCACTGCTCCACCGGCCCCTGGAAGTCTCCAGCGGAGTTCGGGGTGATGAGACCGTTGAGGTTGTAGACCTTGCGGATCGCTCCGGGGTCGCGCCCGGCGCGCACGGCGGCCTCGTCGATCCGGGCGACGGCCTCGCCGAGCCGGTCCAGGCCGAGGTAGGTCAGCGAGGGCAGCCAACCGTCGGCCTTGGCACCGGTGATCGCCAGCATCCGGGGGCCGTAGGCGCCCAGCCAGATGCCGAGGGACGGCGAGGGGGTGGGGCCCGGGTGGACGCCCGCGACTCGGTAGTGCACACCGCCGGTCCGCACCGACCGCTGGCCGCTCCACATCGCTCGGATGACGTCGACGGCCTCGCCGAGGGCGTCGACGGCCTCCTTCTTGTCCCGGCGCTGGCCGCCCATCGCCTCGATCGCCTCCCAGAACGCGCCCGCACCCAGGCCCAGCTGCAGCCTGCCGCCCGAGAGCACGTCGAAGCTGGCGGCAGCCTTGGCCAGCATCGCCGGCGGGCGCAGCGGCAGGTTGGCCACAGTGGGGACGAACACCACCCGCTCGGTGCGGGCCGCCAGGAACGCCATCAGCGTCCAGGTGTCGTGGAACGCCTGCTGGTAGGGGTGGTCCTGCACAGTGACCAGGTCCAGACCGTTCCGGTCGGCCTGAACGGCGTGTCGCAGCGGCCGGTCGCCCTCGGCCCACACCGGGTCGACATTGGCGCCGAACAACACGGGAAGATTCACGGACGTCTTCCTTTCTTCTTGTCTGGTCAAGCCTTCTTGTGCGGCCAAGCGGGGCGGGACACGACGTCGGCCTGGCCCGGGGCGCCCTCCATCGTGAGCCGACAGCCGACCAGCTACCCGTGGCCACGCCGTAGCGGATCACCCGAGCGCGCAGACAACTGTTTCGAACCGCACCAATGTCCATTGGCCGGCCAAAGTAGAGTGAGGGAGGATTCCCAGCACAGGAGCGATGGGAACGTGAGCTGCCACGAGGAGCACGACCAGCCATGCCGAAGCCACCTGAGCCTGCCGATGTGCGGAACGACGCGGTACCGACCGTCACCGACGCCCCGATGAGCGAGGCGATCTTCCGAGTCGCCCGCGTGCACCGGATCGCGGCGGCCAACCTGCTGCGCGAAACCGGCCTGTACCCGGGGCAGGAACTGCTGATGATGCAGCTGTGGCAACACGGTGAGCAGCGCCAGGCGGACTTGATCAAGACACTGGCGCTGGATCCGTCGACCGTCACCAAGATGCTGCAGCGCCTGGAGCAGGCCGGTTTCGTCACCCGCAAGCCCTCCCCCGCCGACCGTCGGGCCGTCGTCGTGGCCGCCACCCGCGCGGGGCAGGCCCTGCGCGACCGGGTCCAGCAGGCATGGCGCGACCTCGAAGAGCTCACCACCGCGGGACTGGCGGACGGGGAACTCGAAGGAACCCTGCTGGTGCTGAGCCGGATCGAGGCGGGCCTGACGACCGCGCCGGCCACCACCGACCGGACCACGACCGCCTGACCTGCCTCTGTCTCAGCCAGGCCGCTTCGGCGGCTCTTGGCTGTCCGCTCCGACTCGTTCACCGGCGGCGCGTGCCCCGACGGCTCGCCACACGGAGCGCGAGCTCAGCCGCCGGACAGGGCTGGTGCTCCACGGTGCGGGCGGCTGCCATACGGTCGCCCTGCAGCCCTGGCAGCCGCATCTGGAGCGGTCACACCGCGGCCGCCGCCTTCCGGGCGGCCCGCAGGTCGAGGACGTACTGGACGGCCAGGCAGCCGAGGATCCAGGCGGCGAGCAGG
>NZ_JBICZB010000192.1:0-2055 GCF_043201815.1 Kitasatospora sp. NPDC048296 | reverse complement strand
TTGCTCATGTTGCTCTTGCCACTCACTACCTGAACTGCTTCCTCCGGGACCGTCCGTCCCAGTATCAGGCTGTCCAGTTCAGCGGGGGAACTTCATACCGCCGACTGGACGGATCGACGCCCTCACGAGAACTTGCCGATGCAGCCCGGTCTCATCTTCGGCTGATCCAGGGGCTGGCTGGCGCAGCGCCGACCGCTACCCATCGGATCAGGCTCGCCGCCGTCGCGAGCGAGGTGGCGAGCCTGAACGCATGGCTGGCATGGGACATGGGAGACCACGGATCTGCGCGATCGTTCTACGGGGCTGCTATCAATGCCGCCCGATCGGGGACAAGTTCTCTCCTGGTTGCCTACCAGACCGGAAGCCTTGCGCAGTTCGAAGCACACACCGGCAACGGAATCCAGGCGATCAGCCTTGCGAAGCGAGCTCGTAGCGTTCTGGAGCCTGGCTCTCCCGCAGTCGCCGACGCATGGCTGTCGTCAGTGGAGGCCCTCGGACACGCAGCCACAGGTGATCAGCGTAGTGCCGACCGCGCATTGACACGTAGCCGAGCGGCGGTCCATGCCAACACCGAAGACGAACCGCCTCCTTGGCCATGGGTGTTCAGCTTCGATGAGACCAAGGTTGCCGGTTTCAGAGTGACGTGCGGCGCCAAACTCGGACTCTCCAAGTGGATCTCGGATTGCGCAGGCCCCGTTCTCGCCAACGGTCACGCGAAACAGCGCGCGCTTCTGATCCTGGATGTCGCGGCAGGCCATCTCGCCGCAGGGCGGATCGAGGCGGCATTCACACTCGCGATGCAGGCTCTGGAGGTCGGTCTCCAGTACCGCTCAGGGCGAATCATCGAACGGAGCCGCTCACTTCGACGGACGTTCAACACTTCCTCACCGCCCAAGGTCGTTCGGGAGTTTGATGAGCGCATGCACGACGTCTATCTCTAGGAAGGAATCCGATGCGGATCGGGATCACGGGGCACCGAGGGCTGACGACCGAGGTCGAGGGGCGGGTACGGCAGTTGCTCGAAGACGCTCTCGCGCGCGAGAACCCGAACGAGCTGACCATTGTGTCCTGCATCGCGGACGGGCCGGACGCGTGGTTGGCAGAGATCGCGCTTGAGCGGGGTGCGCAGTTGGAGGCCGTCATTCCGGCCGATCAGTACCGGGACGGGCTGCCGCAGTGGCATCACCCCACCTACGACCGGCTCTTGGAGTTCGCCACAGCCGTTCACCGGACCGGGCACGTGGAGTCCGACGAAGCTGCCCACATGGCGGGGAGCGAACTCCTCGTCCAGCAGGTCGACAAGCTCCTCGCCGTCTGGGACGGCCTGCCGGCCCTGGGCTACGGCGGGACGGCGGACGTGGTCGCGTACGCCCGCCAGCACGGCGTGCCCGTCGAGGTGCTGTGGCCGCAGGAAGCCCGCCGATGACCAGACGGTACACAGCGCCTGCGCCCTCCCGGGGAGGGCGCAGGCGCACAGACCGGTTGCTGGAACACCGAGCCAGACCGGCTTCTCACCGAGGGTGGTCCGGAGCCAGTCGACGGGCCGTGCTGCCGCGACCGCATCGGTGTACAGCTCGCTAGTTCAGTTGGGCCGCCAACTGGCCACGGCTGCCCAGTGGTTGGCGATACCGTGGATTACGTCATCGAGCTGAACCGGAGGGACGAGGTGGATCGCCGGGGATTCGTGGCCGCCTCCAGCGCTTACGCGCTCACGGCGTTGGGTCTGCCCGACTCGGACGCCGCCCTGCGGCGCGTGCGGCTCAAGTCCGGCGGCAAGGTCCAGGTCGGCCGTGGCGAGGTCGCCGCGATCCGCCAAATGACCAAGTCGCTCGGCGACGCTGCGGCGGAACTCGGCGGTGGACACGCCCGCCACCTCGCCGTCCGCTACCTCCACGACGACGTCGCCCCCTGGCTTGACGGCACCTGGAGCGAAGCCGTCGGCCGCGAGCTTTTCGCGGCAACTGAAGTTCCACCCTGCGGTTGGACACCTGGACACTGGGACGTATGAGCCCAGAGGAAGCAGTCACAGGTGGGAACCAAGAGCAACATGAGTAA
>NZ_JBICZB010000191.1:0-2088 GCF_043201815.1 Kitasatospora sp. NPDC048296 | reverse complement strand
GCGCGCAGTCCGTCCAGGAACCCGTCCCGGTCGGAGGCGACCACACCGGCCCGGTGCTCGAACACCGAACGCGTCGTCGCCAGCGAGAACGCCACGTCCAGCGGGGACAGTTCGGCATCCGCCTCGACGTGCTCCAGCAGGCTCTTGGCCTGCGCCTTCAGGGCGTCAGCGCCGCGAGCCGAGATCAGCCACGGCGCGAGGACGGAATCCTCGTCAACTTCCCTCGCGGTAAAGCTCGTCGGGGCAGGGGCCTGCTCGATGATGACGTGGGCGTTGGTACCGCTGATCCCGAAGGAGGACACGGCGGCGCGGCGCGGCTCGCCGGTCTCCGGCCAGGCAGTGGCCTCGGTGAGGAGTTCGACCGCACCGGCCGACCAGTCGACGTGCGGGGTCGGCTCGTCCACGTGCAGGGTCTTGGGCAGCACGCCGTTGCGCATCGCCATGACCATCTTGATCACACCGCCGACACCCGCGGCGGCCTGGGTGTGGCCGATGTTCGACTTCAACGAGCCCAGCAGCAGCGGACGCTCCCCGTTCCGCTCCTGGCCGTACGTGGCGATCAGGGCCTGGGCCTCGATCGGGTCACCCAGCTTGGTGCCGGTGCCGTGCGCCTCGACGGCGTCCACCTGGTCAGGGGTGAGGTCGGCATTGGCGAGGGCCTGGCGGATGACGCGCTGCTGGGAGGGGCCGTTGGGGGCGGTGAGGCCGTTGCTGGCACCGTCCTGGTTGACCGCACTCCCCCGCACGACCGCGAGCACCCGGTGCCCGTTGCGAACGGCGTCCGACAGCCGCTCGACGAGGAGCACACCGACGCCCTCGCCCCAGTTCGTGCCATCCGCCGTCGCCGCGAACGACTTGCAGCGGCCGTCCTCGGCCAGACCGCCCTGCCGGTCGAACTCGGCGAAGATCCCCGGGTTGGGTATGACGGTGACGCCACCGGCGACGGCGAGGTCGCACTCACCACTGCGCAGCGCCTGGACGGCCAGGTGCAAGGCGACGAGTGAGGACGAGCACGCCGTGTCGACCGTCACCGCCGGACCCTCCAGGCCGAGGGTGTAGGCGATCCGGCCGGAGGCGAGACTGGCCGTGCTGCCGGTGAGCACGTAGCCGCGGATGTCGTCACCCGCGTCGTTCAGACCCGGCCCGTAGTCCTGGGCCATGGCACCGACGAAGACACCTGCCTGGCTGCCGCGCACCGAGGCCGGGTCGATGCCGGCACCCTCAAACGCCTCCCAGGAGGTCTCCAGCAGCAGGCGCTGCTGCGGGTCCATCGCCAGCGCCTCACGCGGCGAGATCCCGAAGAAGCCCGCGTCGAACAGCCCGGCACCCTGGACGAACCCTCCGAGGCGGGCGTAGCCGGAGCCGTCCTCCGTGGTGGAGGGGGACGCCCCGGCGACCCAGCCGCGGTCGGCCGGGAAGCCGGAGATGGCGTCCTCCCCGGCGAAGACCAGCTTCCAGAGGTCCTCGGGGCTCCGGACCTCGCCCGGGTAGCGGCAGGCCATCCCGAGGATCGCGATCGGCTCGTCGAACGCCGTCAGCGCCTTCTCCGGCGCGGTCCGCGCCGCGCTCTCGGTGCCGCCGAGCTCCACGAGCAGGTACTCGGCGAGCACGACGGGCGTCGGGTAGTCGAAGAGCAGCGTCGTGGGGAGCCTCATGTCGAGGACCGCGCCCAGGTGGTTGCGGAGTTCGACGGACGTCGGCGAATCGAAGCCGAGGTCCTTGAACGTCCGGGCCATCTCGATCTGGTCGGCATCCGCGTACCCGAGCACGGTCGCGATGCTCTTGCGGAGCAGCTCGAGCAGCGCGTCGCGGGCCTCGCCGGGCGTTCCGTCCAGGAAGCGCCGACCCGCCGGCCGCGCCACCGCGCCGGGCTGCCCCGAGGAGCGTCCTCCGCTCACCGCGCCGGACGCCCGCACCGCGGCACCGCCCGAGAGGTCGAGCCAGTAGCGCTCGCGCTGGAAGGCGTAGGTGGGGAGCGTGACCTTTTCGCCGCCCTTGAGGAGGGTGGTGAGGTCGGTGGTGTGGCCGTGGGTGTGGAGGGTGGCGAGTGAGGTGAGGAAGCGGTGGAGGCCGCCCTCGTCGCGGCGG
>NZ_JBICZB010000190.1:0-2089 GCF_043201815.1 Kitasatospora sp. NPDC048296 | reverse complement strand
TCCGACCGATGGCGTCCGCGCCGCTCGCCCGCGGCGAGGAATTCGGCAGTGACACTGCCCGAGCGCATCATTGACTGTCCGTCAGAACGAAACGGGCGAGGTGTTGGGTCTCCTGTGAATTGGCCCGGCCACTGCGGCCGGGACCGGAAGGTGCAACTCTGACTTTGTTGCCAGCCCGACAATCGAGCCCACAACTTGACTGATGATCAGGCGCGCTTGGACGCCGGCAGAACGTATCGGTTGAACATGAGATCGCGCAGCACGTCGTCGCCGCCCTCGACAATGGAGACGTAACGCATGTCGCGGACCAGCTTTCCGATGAGCATCTCGTTGGTGTAGCCGAGGCCGCCGAACATCTCCGAACCCACGCCCGCGATGTCCCAACCGATCTGCCCACAAAGCATCTTCGCCGCCAGCGCGGACTTCAGCGTGCCTTGGCGGACGAACTGTGTTGCCGCGTCGGGGCTCTGCATGACGGCGTCGTACTCCCGGGCCGCAGCCTTGCAGACGCTCTTCATGCACTCGATCTGCATTTCCATCTGGCCGAGCTTGCTCGCGAACACGGCGTTCTCCGTGAGCGCCGCGCCCCCCAGGCGCTTTGTCCGGCCGTACTCCATCGAGAGGTCGCGGATCCGCCGCGCCACGCCGACTGCGGTGGTGGCGATGAGGATGCGGCTCGCGTTGAGGCCGATCTCCAGCAGGCGCAGACCCGGACCGTGCAGCGCGTTCGTGGCGGGCACCCGGCACCCCTCGAGGGTGACCTGGTAGGTCGCGGACGCCCGCAGGCCGATCATGTCCCAGCGCTTGACGATGCGGACACCCGGAGTGTCCTTCGGGACGACGACCGCGACGTAGCCGGACGGCTCCGCCGCCGACTTCGCGACCACCACCAGGAAGTCCGCGAACCCGGAGTTGGTGGAGAAGAACTTCTGACCGCTCACCACGTAGTTCGAGCCCTGCAGCGTGGCCGTCGTCGTGATGTTCCCCAGCTCGCTGCCGGCCGCCTGCTCGCTGCCGAGCGTGGCGCAGAACGCCGCGGAGCCGGCCATCGGCTTCAGGTGGCGCTCCTTGAGCTCGTCGCTGCCGTACAGCGACACCATGCTCGTGCCGAGGACCGAGATGAAGAGAGTGAAGGCCGCGCCGGCGTCCCCGTACGCGAGCTCCGAGACGATGTCGATGCTGTCCTCGAGCCCGATCCCGGCGCCCCCGTCGTCCTTGGGGAGCCACCAGTTCATCAGCCCGGTGCCCGCGAACTCCTCGTAGAGCGGGAGCGGAGCCTCAGCCAGCGCGTCCAACTGCCCGGCGTTGTCGAGGAGTTCCTTACGGGCGAATTCCTTGACGGCCCGGAGAACATCCGAACTCATTGCACTGCTCCCGTTCATCGCTCACGCCGGAACCCCCCGTGGGAATACGGCTCACGTGTTAAATTTCTGTGAAACCGGGAACCCTGAGGTCCGATAGCTCCCCCGAGCAAAGCCGAACGAAGTCATCGCAGGCGTCCCACGCGCCGATCCTCGACTCAGAGCCCCCGGACGGATCGACGCCACATCGCTGGCGGTAACGCGAATGCGCAGCCAGCGACCATTCGCGCACTCCCGGCACATCATGCCGACGACCTGAGAAGCCGTCAATCCATGTAGACGAAAAGTGAAGATGATGGACAATCAGGGCACATGCTGACACCGGCATCTCGCGACATCCCGGCCGGGCCATTCCCGCCCCCTGGACCATGGGCGTGATCTGCGTCACAAGACGCCGGCCGGGGTCCGCCTCCGGATCCGCAACCGTGTCACCGCAGGTCCAGCCCACGACGATTCCCCCGGTCAGAGCGGCGATGCTTCGTCTCGATATCGTCCTCGCGGACCGATCTGCCCGACCGTCAAATTTCGGCTTGACAGTGGCTGCTGTCAGGGATTTAGCTACAGCGAGCGGCGCGATTGCCTCGGCCGGACGGCCGGCAGCGGCTAGCCAGGGGGTCCGGTCCGCGGGGGAAATCAGACAGTCGACGAGTTCGCAATTGGGCGGGTGACGCATCGTCATCCGTCCTGCCTGCGATGCCTTCCAGAGTTCCTGGCACCCATCGGGTGGT
>NZ_JBICZB010000189.1:0-2101 GCF_043201815.1 Kitasatospora sp. NPDC048296 | reverse complement strand
CTCCCGGTCGCCGGTTCGGGCCTGGGCGGTCCGATGCCCACCGCGATCGCTCTGGTCGTGGTGGGGCGGTGCCGTCCGACGCCTGATCCGGTGTCCGAGGGCGCGTCGTCCGATCGCCACGGCCGCCGCCTGGTGACGGGTGACGGGGCGGTTCGGTGTGGTGAGGGGCTTTTGCCAGTGCTCGGCCCCCCACATCGAGGTGTAGGCGGGGTCCACGGCGATGATGCTGATGCCGCGCTCGGCGCTCATCGCGAGGAGCCGGGCGCGCAGCTTGCCGGTGGGGATGCCGGAGATCAGCTGCCGGAACCGCTTGCGGCGGCCGTGCTTCTCGCGGGTCTTGGAGTCAGTGAAGTCCAGATCCTCGATGACGATGGCCCGGCATCCGGTGTCCTTGGCCCAGTGGAGGAGGCGGATGAGGGCGTGCCGGATCTGGGCGTCCCGGTGAGTGGCGGTGCCGGTGAGCTGGTAGTCGAAGGTGTGGGGCTTACCGATCGGGTTGCCGTGGGTGTCCAAGCGCCAGGCGGCGAGGTGGTCGGCGTTCATGTCCACCCCGATCACCTCACCCGAACGCAACGACTCCAGAGGGACGATGGGGAGGTCTTTGCGTTGCCAGCTCGCGTCGAGGTACCAGCGGCTCCGATCCACGTCCACGTGGATGCGGTAGGCCACCGCCCGGTTCGTCTCGATGCGGTCGCGCCACTCCGCGCCCCGGTGCGGGAACGACACCTTCGCGGCGAGGACATACCGGCCGTGCTTGCTATTGGCCAGGTGCGCCAGTGGCGCGGGCAGCTTGATGCTGACCTCGCCGTCCGGCGTGACACGGATCGTTTCATTGCCGAACCGCTTGCCGGACTCACCGTCAGCGGACATGAACCAGCGCTCCGCGTCCCAGCGTTCCCGCCACTGATCCTCGGTCAGATCTGCGGCATCGAGGTTGTGACGGGTATTGAGCAAGCGTCGGCCACCTCGGACGACGGAGACCTTTCCGGCCTCCCGCTCGGCCTTGACGTGCTCGAACTCGGCCTCAAGGTAGGCCAGACGGCGGGACTTGACGAACCACTCGCGCTCGGACCGGCATCCGCCTGGGGCGCGCTTGGTGCCCTTCTCGCCGATCGGCAGGGACAGGCGGTGGCGGATCGTTCCGATACCGGCCCGCAACGAGTCGAGGTGCTGCCACTGGGCGCGGCGGGACAGCCCCCACTGGTCATGTGTGGTCTTCGTGATCGAACCGGCCCAGCGCGCCGATGACTCCGGCGTCAGGTCACGCTTGCGGGCCGCCCACGTCTTGGAGGAGTGCTCCAGGCCGTCCCGGATACGCCGGGCCAGATCCCGGGACGCGAGCGAACCGAGGTGCTCGCCGACCAGCCGCAGGACCTTGCCGTCCTCGGCCGTCAGGCCCTTGAGCCGGTCGCGCACGCACACACCCGAAGCGGGATCGGCGACGAACGGACGGGCGATATCACGCAGGTCAGCCACGCTCGGCAGCCTCCAGCGCGGCCTTCGCCCGATTCTTCGCCGAGCGACGCCCGTACAGGCGGGCACAGAACGAGGTCAGTATCTCGACCATGTCCCGCACCAGATCGTCTTCGACCTCACCCTCGTCCAGGACGACCAGGCGGCGGCCCGACGCGGCGAGCGCGGCTTCCACGAGTTCGACGTTCATCCGGCCGAGGCGGTCCTTGTGCTCGACAACGACCGTTGTCACAGCCGGATCGGCCAGCAGACGACGGGCCTTCGACCGGCCGCCATTCATCCCGGAACCGATCTCCGATTCGACCCGGACGACACGGTGACCACCCTTGGCCGCCCATCCGGCGAGCCGGGCCGTCTGCCGCTCAAGGTCCGACTTCTGGTCATGTGAGGAGACCCGGGCATACAGGCCGACGCCGCCGGTTGGGTCGTCGGATGCGGCGTTGGCCTCGATGTTCACCAGGATCGTGCGCGGCCCCACCCGCTCAGCCGGAACCGGCAGAGTGCCCTGACGGAACCAGCGGTAAGCGGTATGGGGACTGATCCCCTGCGCTCGCGCCCACTCCGTCAGATTCATGAACGCGATCATAATGCAACTGGATTACGCTCATGCACACTTACGCACAGTCAG
>NZ_JBICZB010000188.1:0-2137 GCF_043201815.1 Kitasatospora sp. NPDC048296 | reverse complement strand
GCTCATGTTGCTCTTGCCACTCACTACCTGAACTGCTTCCTCCGGGACCGTCCGTCCCAGTATCAGGCTGTCCAGTTCAGCGGGGGAACTTCAGTGCGCCGCGTTCTCCCCGCCAGCACCGTTGCGAAGGTAGCCGAGATCCGCGATGGCCTTGGTGACGCGCAGCCGCGTGACCTCCGGCACGGTCTCGGGCCGGTTCAGCACGTTCGAGACGGTGCCGGCGGAGACCCCGGCGCGCCGGGCGACGTCGACGAGCTTCACGCCCGCGCGGCGAGCTGCGCCGTTGGCGGCTCCGTGGCCGCTGAAGACGTAGGTCCGCCCGTGGCAAGCGCAGGGCTTCGGCTGGTTCCGCTCGATCTGCCTGGCCAGCAGGGCCGAGAGGAAGGGCGGGGTGTCGATCGTGCGGTACGAGTCGTCCTTGGGCGGGCAGCGGTGAAGCTCCCCGTTGTCCAGCTCGTACAGCTGCCACTCGATCCGCACACTCGTGGGCCGGACGTACTCCGCTTCCAGCCCGACCAGCTCGCGCGCCCCTCCACTCCGTGTCTGTGGCTGGCGCTGTAGTACGCGAGGACGGCCGGATTCTCGCGATTCAGCGCGCCGACAACGGCGCCTGGGAACCGCCCGGCGGCGTGCTGGAACTCTCGGAGACCGTCGAGGACGGCGTGCGCCGCGAGGTGTACGAGGAGACCGGGATCAAGGTCTCAGTGGAACGACTGGCCGGGGTCTACAAGAACGTGACCCGCGGGATCGTCGCCCTGGTGTTCCGGTGCCACCCCGAAGGCGGCAGCGAGCAGCTGTCCGACGAGTCGACCGCGGTCGCGTGGCTCACCCCGGAGGAGATCGCCGAACGCATGGGCGAGGTCTACGCCGTCTGCCTACTCGACGCCCTCCAGGGCGAGAGGGCCCCGCACGTCCGGACGCACGACGGGCGGACGCTCCTCGACATGCCGCAGGCCAGCTGAGTCAGCGGGCCTTCCTGCCGCGCTTGCCTATTTGGCTCCAGACGTAGCGGTGGCGGGCGATGGTGAAGACCCGGTCCACCCGGTTCGGCGACAGCACGGCCGGCCGGGAGGGCAGGACGGAGGCGATCTGCTCGCCGTCGACAACCGTCACCCCAGGCTCCGCGCCGAACGTGATCTTCTGGGCGCCGACGATGGCGATGACAGGATGAACGGGGACGTCGAAGCCGCACCATTCGGTCAGTAGCCTGGCGGTTCGGTTCGCCTCGAACTCGGAGTTCTCCAGGTACGGGAAGCCGTTGCGGTTGACCTTCACGACCTTGTCGCCGACCCATACGGTGGCGCCCGGGTGGTGCTTTGAGTTGACCGTGAAGACACCCGGCGGGCCGATCACCACGTGGTCAATATCGGACCCGGACGGCAGCGGCACCCCGTGCAGGACCTTCCAGCCGGCAGCCTTCAGCGCCCCCAGCCGGGAGCCTACGATCTGTTCGCCCTCCAAGCCCCGGAGCGTGCTCGAATCTCCGAGACGTTGACGGGAGAGCTTGGCCGCCAGCCGGACGAGCAGTGTGTACTTCTCCTCGCCCTCTCGCACCAAACTCTCCAACCCCGCGCCGGGTAGGTTCCGCGCGAGGTCATCTTCATCCCGCATTGGAGGCAGGGAGGGGACCTCTGCCCGCGGTTGCGGCACCCGAGCTGGAGTGGCCTTGATCGGCTGTGTCTTCTCCCCGCGGCGCTTGACGGTGCGCGGTGGCACATGGCTGCCTGAGGATCGACACCACTCTTCGACCTTGACCAGTGCGGAGGCTTCGAACTCCGGAACGTCGACCGTGACCACTCCGGTCTTGCAGTCCAGCCAAGCGACCGAATCGCCGCGGGTGCCAGCCTTGTTGACGTAGAGCCGTTCCTTGCCAGGCACCCGCCACGGCTTGACCACCAGGTCCGTCATGCATCCCCCTTGTCTGTCCACACCGGCACGGGATCAGCATGCCCGCGTACCGATCAGGAGGAACTCGGAGGATTCGCAACGGGTTGGCCATGGGCGCCAACACCGCGCAGGCCCGGGCGGGCGCGAGTGGGATGGTGGAGTTGCCCCGGTCTGACAGACACCGGTGGGCTTGCGAGCTACGCGACTGCGTAGAGCACTCTATGTGGTGGCTTCGCGGTGTGACGACGTT
>NZ_JBICZB010000187.1:0-2159 GCF_043201815.1 Kitasatospora sp. NPDC048296 | reverse complement strand
CGGGGAAGATGAACACGGTCTTGCCGCTGACGGCTGCGGTGCCGGTGACGAGGTCGGGGTGGGGTTGACCGTCGGCGAGGGCGGCCAGGGCGTCGAGGGCGGTGGCACGGTCGGCCGGGACGACGACGGCGCGGTGGTCGAACCCGGCCCGGCGGCGCAGGGCCGTCGCGATGTCGCGGTGGGTGCTGTCGGGGTGCTCGGTGATCCAGATGTGCAGGCGGCGGGCCTGGTCGCGTAGGGCGTCCTCGTTCTTCGCCGACAGCGGCCACATCACCGGCAGCTCGGACTCCGGCTCCCCGGCCGGCTCGACCACCTCGACCACCTCGACCGGTTCGGCCGCGGGTGCCTCCTCCAGGATGACGTGCGCGTTCGTCCCGCTGATCCCGAACGACGAGACGGCGGCGCGGCGCGGGCGGCCCTCGGTCTGCCAGGGACGGTTCTCGGTGAGCAGGGATACCGCGCCGGCGGTCCAGTCGACGTGCGGGGTGGGCTTGTCGACGTGCAGCGTGCGCGGCAGCTCGCCGTGCTGCATCGCCATGACCATCTTGATGATGCCGCCGACGCCCGCGGCCGCCTGGGTGTGGCCGATGTTGGACTTCAACGAGCCCAGCCACAAAGGCCGTTCGCCAGTGTGCTCGCGCCCGTAGGTGGCGAGCAGTGCCTGCGCCTCGATCGGGTCGCCCAGCTTGGTGCCCGTGCCGTGCGCCTCCACGGCGTCCACGTCCGCCGCGCTGAGCCCGGCGTCCGAGAGTGCCTGCCGGATGACGCGCTGCTGGGACGGACCGTTGGGCGCGCTGAGGCCGTTGCTGGCACCGTCCTGGTTGATCGCGGAGCCGCGGATCACGGCCAGAACCTCGTGGCCGTTGCGCTGCGCGTCCGACAGCCGCTCCAGCAGCACCAGCCCGGCGCCCTCACCCCAGCCGGTGCCGTCGGCGGACGCTGCGAAGGCCTTGCAGCGGCCGTCCGGTGACAGCCCGCGCTGCCGGCTGAACTCCACGAACATGCCCGGTGTCGCCATGACGGCCACCCCGCCGGCAAGTGCCATCGAGCACTCGCCCTGCCGCAGCGCCCGGGCCGCAAGGTGCAGGGCGACCAGTGAGGACGAGCAGGCCGTGTCGACGGTCACGGCCGGGCCCTCGAACCCGAAGGTGTAGGAGATGCGGCCGGACGCCACGCTCACCGTGCTGCCGGTGAGCAGGTAGCCCTCCATACCGTTGGCGGGTTCGTGCAGCCGGGGGCCGTACTCCTGGGACATGGCGCCGACGAAGACGCCGACCGGTCGGCCGCCGAGGTCCGCCGGGTCCAGGCCGGCCCGCTCCAGGGCCTCCCAGGAGGTCTCCAGCAGCAGGCGCTGCTGCGGGTCCATGGCGGTTGCCTCGCGCGGCGAGATCCCGAAGAACTCCGGGTCGAACCCGGCCGCCTCGTACAGGAATCCGCCCGTGCGGGCGTACGTGGTGCCGGCGTGTGCGGGGTCGGGGTCGTAGAGGCCGTCGACGTCCCAGCCGCGGTCGGTCGGGAACCCGCCGATCGCGTCCCGGCCCTCGGCGACCAACTGCCAGAGTTCTTCCGGGGAGTTGGCGCCTCCGGGGTAGCGGCAGGCCATGCCGACCACGGCGATCGGCTCGTCGTTCGCGATCGCCGAGACGACCTGCACGGCCGCGACGTCGTCCGACAACTCGGCCTGGAGGTGACGGATCAGGGCGGTCGGCGTCGGGTGGTCGTAGAGCAGGCCCGCGGGCAGGCGCAGGCCGGTCCACTGGGACAGCCGGGTGCACAGTTCGAGCGAGAGGGCGGAGTCGAAGCCCAGCTCGCGGAAGGCGGCGGAGGTGTCGACGGCCTCGGGCGTGACGTGCCCGAGGGTGATCGTCATGGTGGTCAGCACGAGGTCCCGGAGTGTGGTCTCCAACTCCTCGCCGCTGAGCCGGGCCAGGCGCTGCGCGGGCGTGAGCTCGGCGGCGTCCTCGGGCTCCTCCTCCCCGGCCGATGCGGGGACGTGGACCGGGGCGGGGGCAGGGGCGGCGTCCGGCGTGCTGGGCGTGGCCACGGTGTCGATCCAGTACCGGCGGCGCTGGAAGGGGTAGGTGGGGAGGGTGGTGTGGATGTGGCTGGTGGTGGGCCAGTTGACGGGGTGGCCGTGGGTGTGGGTGGTGGCGAGGGCG
>NZ_JBICZB010000186.1:0-2198 GCF_043201815.1 Kitasatospora sp. NPDC048296 | reverse complement strand
CCTCCGC
The DNA here is from genome assembly GCF_043201815.1 of Kitasatospora sp. NPDC048296. Classification (NCBI taxonomy): domain Bacteria; kingdom Bacillati; phylum Actinomycetota; class Actinomycetes; order Kitasatosporales; family Streptomycetaceae; genus Kitasatospora; species Kitasatospora sp. NPDC048296. The sequence goes on along the minus strand of NZ_JBICZB010000186.1, from coordinate 2,191 downwards.
CGCCACCACGGCCACCACTTCCCCCACGCACTCGCCCACACCCACACCCACGGACTCACCCCCACCACCCCCACCACCCACACCCCCACCACCCACACCACCAACACCACCCCCACCCTCCCCACCTACCCCTTCCAACACCACACCTACTGGCTGGACGAGGTCCCGGCACGGGCCGACGGCGATCCGGCCGGGCTGGGCCTGTCGGGGTCCGCACACCCGCTGCTGGGCGCGGTGACGACCGTGGCGGAGAGCGATGCGCTGCTGCTCACCGGCCGGCTGTCCTTGGACACCCACCCGTGGCTGGCCGACCACCTGGTCGCCGGGACCGCCCTGCTCCCGGCCACCGCCCTGGTGGAGCTGGCCGTGCAGGCCGGTGACCTCGTCGGGCTGACCCGCATCGAGGAACTGACGCTGGAGACCCCGCTGGCGCTCGGCGAAGCGGCAGCCGTCCAGCTGCAGATCGCCGTCGGCGCGCCGGACGAGGACGGTCGGCGCCCGCTCACGATCCACTCCCGGCCCGAGGCGGGTGAGTCCGCCTGGACCCGCAACGCCACCGGCGCGCTGGGCGCCTCCGCCGAAACCGCCACCGACGCCCCCGCCGACGAGAGCCTGACGAGCGCCTGGCCGCCCGCCGGGGCGACCGCGGTGCCCGTCTCCGAGCTGTACGAGCGGCTGGAGAGCGCCGGCGTCCAGTACGGTCCGGCCTTCCGCGCCGTCACCTCGGTGTGGCAGGACGGGGACGAGCTGCTCGCCGAGCTGGTCCTGCCGGAGGCCGCGGACAGCATCGGTTTCGGCATTCACCCGGCGCTGTTCGACGCCGCCCTGCACCCGCTGGCGCTGGCCGCCGACGCGGACGAGGTCCGGATGCCGTTCTCGTGGACGGGGGTCACCCTGCACGCGTCCGGCGCCGCGGCCCTCCTGGTGCGCCTGACCCCGACCGGCAACGGCATCCGGCTGCTCGCGGCCGACCCCACCGGTGCGCCCGTCGTCTCGGTGGAGAACCTGGTCGCCCGGGCCATGTCCGCCGCCCGCCTGTCCGAGCTTCGCGACCTGCTCGCCGGCGGCACCTCCGCACCGACCGCCCTGCGCGCGCCGTCCCGGCCCGTCGCGGCCGAGCCCGAGCGGGTCGTCGGGTCCGAGTTTGCGACCCGGCTGGCCGGCCTCGGCGCGACGGGACAGACCACCCTCCTGCTCGACCTGATCCGCGCCCACGTGGCCACGGTCCTGGGTCACGCCACGCCCGAAAGCATCGACGCCGCGCGGGCGTTCAAGGAGTTCGGCATCGACTCCATCATGGGCGTGGAGATCAGGAACCGCCTGTCCAAGGCGGTCGGCAAGCCGCTCCCGGCGACCCTGATCTTCGACCACCCCTCCCCGGCCATGCTCGCCGAGGCGCTCCGCCAGGAGGTGCTCGGCCTGCAGGTCGGCGCCCCCGTCGCCGTTCGGACGGCGGCCCGGGGTGCGGCGGACGAGCCGCTCGCCATCATCGCCATGGCCTGCCGCTACCCGGGCGGGGTGCGCTCGCCTGAGGACCTGTGGCGGATCGTCGCCGACGGCGTCGACGCGATCGGCGACTTCCCCGAGGACCGCGGCTGGGACGCCGCCGCGATCTACGACCCGGACCCGACGAAGGCCGGCAAGACGTACTCGGTGCAGGGCGGCTTCCTGTACGACGCGGGACAGTTCGACGCCGACTTCTTCGGCATCTCGCCCCGCGAGGCGACCGCCACCGACCCGCAGCAGCGCCTGCTGCTGGAGACCGCGTGGGAGACGTTCGAGCGCGCCGGGATCGACCCGGCCACGCTGCGCGGCAACTCGGTGGGCGTCTTCACCGGCATCGGGCACAACGACTACCGCGGGCAGCTCGACAGCGCCCCGGAGGCCTTCGAGGGCCACCTGCTGACCGGGAACATGTCGAGCGTCGCGTCGGGCCGGATCGCCTACACCTTCGGCTTCGAGGGGCCCGCCGTCTCCGTCGAGACCGCCTGTTCGTCCTCGCTCGTCGCGCTGCACCTCGCCGCGCAGTCCCTGCGGCAAGGCGACTGCACGATGGCCCTCGTCGGCGGTGCGGCCGTCATGGCGACGCCGGGCGGCTTCATCGAGTTCAGCCGCCAGCGGGGCCTGTCACCGGACGGCCGCTGCAAGGCGTTCTCCGCCGACGCCGACGGCACCGGCTGGAGCGAAGGCG
>NZ_JBICZB010000185.1:0-2217 GCF_043201815.1 Kitasatospora sp. NPDC048296 | reverse complement strand
CGACTTTCTTCGCCGATCGTTGATCTACAGGTGTCCCGTTGCCTCGTTCAAGCCCCCTTGACCTGCGCACTCACGCCATAACGCAGCGGCGTTGGGGAGCGCACTTGGTTGCGATCAAGGAGTGGTCCTGGTGCGGTCCTTGAGCCAGATCACGGCGCTGTGGAGCAGGAATGCCACCGGCAACCGCCCTCAGGCTCATCTGACCCAGACAAGTTCCGCACAGGAAGCGAAGCCTGATGGATGCTCAGAACATTGACGAACGCGTCAGCCAGGATGCACTGCTGTTGTGCGAGTATCCACATCAGCTCATGCTCAGGGGAGTGGCAGATGGCTATACGGAGGAGTCTCGTCGGCCTGGCGGCGGCCGGGATGGTGCTTGCCGGGGGTGGGGCGGCCCAGTTGGCGCTGGCCGGGCCGGCGGCGGCGCAGGCGCCGTGCCACCGGTCGGTGATGGGGCCGAACACCGGGGGGCAGGTGATGTGTCCGAACTTCGAGGTGTTCCGGGCGGCCGTGTACTGCTCCCACGCGGGAACCGCGTACACCAACTACGGCAACTGGGTCACCGCGGGGAACATCTCGGACGCCCGGTGCAACAGCGGCGACAAGCTCCAGAACTCCGCCTACCCGCTCTACAGCGTCTCGTGGGAAGAGGGCTGACCGAGCCCTGAGGGGGGCGCCGACCGGCCCCGGACCCCGTACTCGGGGCGCCCGGGGCCGGTCGGCAGGTGCCATCAGTCCCAGCCGGTAGCGAAATCAGTGACATCGACTCAGCCAGGCAGGCTCGAACCAGCTGGGCAGTACGGCCCACGACTGAACACCTGGCCCGTCTGCTGAAGCATCGGGACCATCGACGTGCTTCGACAAAGGCCTTGAGAAGTCTGTGCCCAGTGACCGAGATGCGGACGAGTTGCCGACGGCCCACGCTTGAAGTACGGAGGCCGCGCAACCTCGTCACGTTCTGTCACCGCGACATAGGGAGACCTCATGGTTGCCTCAGACATCGCTGACGCGCCGCTGGACCGGCTGATCGCGCTAGCACAGGAGAAAGGGCTGCGGGTGTCCGCCGTCGGCGCCAAGCGGATCCCGACCGGCAAGAGCCCACACAGCGTAGCGGTGAACCCCGACGGGACCCGCCTCTTCACGACCGACTTCAAGTCCGGCACCGTTTCGGTGATCGACATAGGGCGCGCGATTGTGGTCGAAACGATCCAGGCCGTCGAGGGGCCGTACGGCCTGGCTGCCAACCCGAACGGGCGCGTCCTGCATGTGGCTGCTCCCGACTCCGAGATGTTGGTGCGGATCGATATCCTCGGCGGCATCCCGACGCACAGCGGCTTCGGCCACGCGCCCTACGGGGTGGCAGTGAGCCCCGACGGGGACCGCGTGTACCTGACCCTGGCGCTGGAGGACTCCGTACTGGTCACCGACCAGTTCGCCAAGGCGAGGTTCTCCGAGATCCACGGCATCGCCTTCCCCACCGGTGTGGCGGTGACTTCGGACGAGAACCTCCTCTACGCGACCAACTACTTCGCGGACACGGTGTCGGTCGTCGACATCGCCGGGGAGAAGGTGATCGCCACGGTCCCCGTCGGCCAGGGGCCCTACGGCGTGGCTCTGAGCCCCGCGGGGGACCGGCTCTACGTGGCGCACTTCCCCTTCGACTCGGTCTCGGTGATCGACACCACCGACCGCACGGTGACCAGAACGATCCCGGTCTCCGACGGCCCTCGTGGGGTGGCGGTGAGTCCCGACGGCACACGCCTCTACGTCACCAACTTCTTCGCGGACACCGTGACCGTGATCGAGCTGTAGCGCCGGCTCACGGCCGACGCCGAACGGATGCGGGTGCACCGGATACGAGTACACCGGTCTCGCCCCTCGGGAAGCATGAGCCGGAACCAGGCGATGTCACCGAACCGACCTACGACAAACCGGCTGCTTGAGATGTACGCCGGGCCAGGACGTGTCTGACGAACAATCACCCGGCCGGTTCGTGGAGTTCGGAGAACCGGAGCACATCGCCGCGCGGCCGCCGACCGTACGGATCGCCGCCTTCGTTCCCGAGGGCCCGCGCCGCCCCGAGCCGTCGACCAGCGGCAGGGAGGCACCGGACCCGGTGCCCTTGAAGTTCCCCCCTGATCTTGGACAGCGGTTGCTTACGCTGCGGGGGTGAAGTCGCGCTGCAGTCTGGCTCGGGTTTCGAGTGGGGTGAGGTAC
>NZ_JBICZB010000184.1:0-2233 GCF_043201815.1 Kitasatospora sp. NPDC048296 | reverse complement strand
CGTCACCACCCTCCACACCCACGGCGTCACCACCTACCTCGAACTCGGCCCCGACAGCACCCTCACCGCCCTCACCCAGGACACCCTCAACACCCTGGCCACCGAAAACACCACGGCCAGCACCGCTGTCGCCGTCGCCCTCCAGCGCGCCAACCGCCCCCAGACCACCACCGCCCTCACCACCCTCACCGCCCTCCACACCCACGGCACCCCCACCACCCTCTTCACCGGTGGAACCCGCACCCCGCTGCCCACCTACGCCTTCCAGCGGCGCCGCTACTGGCTCGACACCACGGCAGCCCTGCCGCCGCGTCCCCAGGCCGCGCCGAACGGGAGCACCACCGCCCACGAGCCCGCCGCCCCGGTCTCGCCGCTCTACGAGCGCCTGGCCGGCGCCACCGAGGCCGAGCGTGCACGGGTCCTCCAGGAGTTCGTGTCGGCGCACGTCTCCGCCGTGCTCGACTACTCCGCCGCAGAGACGGTGGACCTCAGCCGCTCGTTCAAGGACCTCGGGTTCGACTCGCTCACCGCCGTCGAGCTGCGCAACAGTCTGGCCGCTGCCACCGGCCTCGCCCTGCCTGCGTCCCTGCTCTTCGACTACCCCAGCCCGACCGCGGTGGCGCGCCACCTGGGGCAGGAGATCCTCGAGACGCCGGAGCAGGCGACGGCCGCCGCGCACGCCCCCGCCGTACTCGACCCCAGCGAACCGATCGCCATCGTCGCGATGAGCTGCCGTCTGCCGAGCGGCGTCGAATCCCCCGAGGCCCTCTGGCAGTTGGTGGCCGACGGCACCGATGCCATCTCCGGCTTCCCCATCGACCGCGGTTGGCCCCTCGACGACCTGTACGACCCCGACCCCGAGCAGCCGGGGAAGACCTACACCCGGTCGGGCGGCTTCCTCCACAGCGCGGGCCTGTTCGACGCGGGCTTCTTCGGGATCTCGCCGCGTGAGGCGCTGGCGATGGACCCGCAGCAGCGCCTGCTGCTGGAGACCTCCTGGGAGGCGATGGAGCGGGCCGGCATCGACCCCGCGCACCTCCACGGCAGCCAGTCCGGCGTCTTCATGGGTGCCATGGCCCAGGACTACGGCGCACCGCTCCACGAGGCGTCCGACGGTGTCGACGGCTACGTGCTCACCGGCAAGTCCGTGAGCATCGTCTCCGGCCGCATCGCCTACGCGCTCGGCCTCGAAGGCCCGGCGGTGACGGTCGACACCGCGTGCTCCTCCTCGTTGGTCGCCCTGCACCTGGCCGTCCAGTCGCTGCGCAACGGCGAGTGCGACCTCGCCCTCGCCGGTGGCGCGACCGTGATGCCGACCCCCGGCATGTTCGTGGAATTCAGCCGCCAGCGCGGGCTGTCCGAGGACGGCCGCTGCAAGGCGTTCGCGGCCGCCGCGGACGGCACCGGCTGGGGCGAGGCCGTCGGTGTCCTGGTCGTCGAACGTCTGTCGGACGCCGTTCGCAACGGCCACCCGGTGCTCGCCGTCGTGCGCGGCAGCGCCATCAACCAGGACGGTGCCAGCAACGGCCTCACCGCCCCCAACGGCCCCTCCCAGCAGCGCGTCATCCGCCGGGCCCTCGCCAACGCGGGCCTGACGGCCGGCCAGGTCGACGCCGTCGAGGCCCACGGCACCGGCACCAAGCTCGGCGACCCGATCGAGGCCCAGGCCCTCATCGCCACCTACGGCCAGGAGCACCCGGCCGACCGGCCGCTGCTGCTCGGCTCGCTGAAGTCCAACATCGGCCACACCCAGGCCGCCGCCGGTGTCGTCGGTGTGATCAAGATGGTCATGGCGATGCACAACGGCGTGCTGCCCAAGACCCTCCACGTGGACGAGCCGACCCCGCACGTCGCCTGGTCGGCCGGTGCGGTCGAACTCCTCACCGAGGCCACCGCCTGGCCCGAGACCGGCGAGCCGCGCCGCGCCGCCGTCTCCTCCTTCGGGATCAGCGGCACCAACGCCCACGTCATCCTCGAACAGGCCCCCGCGCAGGCCGAGTCGGACGACACGACCGACACCGAGGGCACGGCCCCGGCCGTCCTGCCGTGGTTCCTCTCGGGCCGTACGGCCGAGGCGGTGCAGGCGCAGGCTCAGCGGCTGCTGGAGCACGTCGAGGCGGATGCCGAGCTGTCCCCGGTGGACGTGGCGTTCTCGCTGGCGACGACGCGTTCGGTGTTCGAGCACCGGGCCGGTGTGGTCGCCTCCGACCGGGACGGGTTCCTGGACGGACTG
>NZ_JBICZB010000183.1:0-2273 GCF_043201815.1 Kitasatospora sp. NPDC048296 | reverse complement strand
CAGGCGAGGGAGGTGGCGGGCAGGCCGGTGGCCCGGCGGTGCTGGGCGAGGGCGTCGAGGAAGGCGTTGCCGGCCGCGTAGCTGCCCTGACCCGCGTTGCCGAAGATGCCGGCGGCGGAGGAGAAGAGCACGAACGCGGACAGGTCCAGGTCCTTGGTCAGCTCGTGCAGGTTCACGGCCGCGTCCACCTTCGGACGCAGGACCGGGGCGACCCGGTCCGGGGTCAGTGTGGCGACCAGGCCGTCGTCGAGCTGGCCGGCGGTGTGGATGACGGCGGTCAGCGGGTGTTCGGTGGGGACGGTGGCGAGGAGGGCGGCGAGGGTGTCGCGGTCGGCGGCGTCGCAGGCGGCGACGGTCACCGTGGCGCCGAGGCCGGTCAGTTCGGCGTGCAGGTCCTCGGCGCCGGGGGCGGTGAGTCCGCTGCGGCTGGTGAGGAGCAGGTGGCGGATGCCGTGGTCGGTGACGAGGTGGCGGGCGACCAGGCTGCCGAGCGTGCCGGTGGCGCCGGTGATCAGCACCGTCCCGTCGGCGGCGAGGCCACGGGGCATGGTCAGGACGACCTTGCCGACGTGACGGGCCTGGCTCAGGTGACGGAACGCCTCCGGTGCGCGGCGGATGTGCCAGGTGGCCACGGGCAGCGGCGTCAGCACGCCCTGCTCGAAGAGCGCGAGCAGTTCGGTGAGCATCTCCTGGATGCGGTCCGGTCCGGCCTCGGCCAGGTCGAACGCCTGGTAGGCCACGCCTTCGTGAGCGGCGGCGACGGCCTCGGGGTCGCGCTTGTCGGCCTTGCCCATCTCCAGGAAGCGACCGCCGCGGGGCAGCAGCCGCAGCGAGGCGTCGACGAACTCGCGGGCCAGGGAGTCCAGGACGACGTCCATGCCCGCGCCGCCGGTCGCGGCCAGGAACTGCTGCTCGAAGTCCAGCGTGCGGGAGTTGGCGATGTGGGCGTCGTCCAGGCCGGCGGCGCGCAGGGTGTCCCACTTGCCGGGGCTGGCGGTGCCGTACACCTCGGCCCCCCAGTGCCGGGCCAGCTGCGTCGCGGCCATGCCGACGCCACCGGCCGCGGCGTGCACCAGGACCCGCTCACCGGCGCGGAGGCCGGCCAGGTCCCGCAGACCGTAGTAGGCGGTGAGGAAGACAATCGGAACGGACGCGGCCTGTTCGAACGACCAGCCGCTCGGCATCGGGGCGAGCATCCGCCGGTCGTTGACCGCCACCGGGCCGAACGAGCCCGCGAACAGGCCCATCACCCGGTCGCCCGGGGCGAGGTCGGTCACGTCCGACCCCACCTCGATCACCAGACCGGCGGCCTCGCTGCCCATCACGTCCTGGTCGGGCACCATGCCCAGGGCCAGCACGACGTCCCGGAAGTTCAGACCGGCGGCGTGGACCGCGACGCGGACCTCGCCCGGCGCCAGCGGCGCGGTGGCCTGCGGGAACTCGATCAGCTCCAGGGCGTCGAGGGTCCCCTGCCGGCGGACGTCCAGGCGCCACCCGTCGGTGCCCGCGGGCAGCGGAAGGACGTCACCGGACGTCGCGCGGGCCACGCGCGGGGCGAGCAGCCGGCCCGCGCGCAGCGCCAGCTGCGTCTCCCCGCCGACGACCGCGGCGTCCACGGCGGCGGGCAGGACGGACAGCGAGGACTCGTCGCCGTCCAGGTCCAGCAGCGCGAACCGGTCGGGGTTCTCGGACTGGGCCGAGCGCAGCAGGCCCCACACGGACGCGCCCACGAGGTCCGGCACGTCCTCGCCGACCGCGGTCGCCGCCGCACCTCGGGTCACGACCACCAGACGCGAGGCGTCGAGGCGGGCGTCGGCCAGCCAGGCCTGGACGACGGCGAGCACGTCGCACACGGAGGAGTGCACGGCGGCGACGAGACCGTCCGCCGCGTGGACGGGGGCGAGCGGCAGCAGCACCGTCGACGGGACGGCGAGCCCGGCGTCGACGGCCGATCCCAGCTCGGACACGTCGGCGTGACGGGAGGCGCTGATGCCGGCCCGGCCGAGGGAGGCGTGCAGGTCCAGCCCGTCGGTGCCGAGCACGGCCCAGTCCGAGGGCAGCTCCGGGCTCCCGGCCGGTGCGGTCACCGGGGTCCAGTCGAGGCGGAACAGCGAGTCGTCGCTCTCCGGCCGGCCGGCGGTCAGCTGGCCGGAGGTCACCGCGCGCAGCGTGAGGCCCTCGATGGTGGCGACGGGGGTGCCGGTGGTGTCCGCGACGGTGATGGTGACCGTCTCCGGTCCGGCGGCGGTGACGTGGACCCGCAGGGTGGTGGC
>NZ_JBICZB010000182.1:0-2311 GCF_043201815.1 Kitasatospora sp. NPDC048296 | reverse complement strand
GCTACCTCACGCCACTCGAGATTCGGCGGCGGCACCGGCAAGGTCACACCCTCGCGGCGTAGACAGAGAGTGTCCAACCGCAGGGTGGAACTTCAAACCGCACAACTCGTCCACCTGGCCGGATGGATGGCTCAGGACGAGGGCAACCAGGATGCCGCCCAGCAGTACTACGCCCATTCGTTCCGCCTGGCTTCCGAGGCCGGCGACGCCGAACTGGCTGCAACCGCTCTTCGCGGCCTCACCGTTCAGGCCATCGATCTCGGTTTCAGGCCCACCGCCGTCCGGATAGCGGAAGAGTGCGTCGACCAGGCCAAGAACATCAACGACCCCCGGGCCTTGGCCTACTACCAGGCCACCCTCGCCAACGCCGCAGCTTTGGACGGCGACCGCCGCACCGCCACCGCTGCGCTCCGCGCCTCCCAGACCGCGATCGAACGTGCTACCAGCGCCCCGGGCGAGTCATGGGCCTCGCACTACAGCATCGGCCGGTGGGCCCACGAGTCCGGCATGATCCTCGCCCAACTCGGCCACCACACCAGCGCGCAGGACCATCTCCACCACGCACTCGAAATCCACGGCCTCGACCGCCGCCGCACCCGCGCAATCGTCCTCGCCGACCTTGGCACCGTCCGCCTCCGCCAGGACGACATCGACGGCGCCCTCACGTCCTGGAACGACTTCCTCGACTGCGCGGACGGCATCCGCTCCATCAAGGTCCAGGACGCCGTCCACGACCTGCGAGCCCGCCTCTACCGCCTCCGTGACGTACCCGGCGTCGAGGAACTGGATGAGCGAGCCTCAGCGTTGGAGTCAACGACCCGGCCCTGAAGGGCCGGGCTTGAGGTTGACCATGTGCCCGATGAGTCGCCCCACCGGTGGTCACCTCGTCTCAGCAGCGCTGGACGCTGCTGGGGCGGTTGACTGCGCCCCGCTGCCACGCATCAGCCGCACGGTGGCGGATGTTGCGGGAGCCGTTGATGTCCGCGTGCATCGTTATGCCGCAGGAGCGGCACGCGAACGTTGCCTGGTCCACTCGGTTCTGTCTGTGGGTGTGCCGGCAATCGGAGCACTGACGGGAGGTATAGGCCGGGTTGACGCGCACGACCGGCACGCCCGCCCTGCGGGCCTTGTACTCCACGAAGGCTCCGAGCTGGGCGAACGCCCAGGAGTGGAGGCGGTACCGCTGGTCGTGCTTGGCCTTGACCCTCTCGCGGATGCCCGTGAGGTCTTCCAGGGCGATCCCGCGCGAGGTGCGTTCAGCGGTGGTGACGAGGGTCTTGGAGATGCGGTGGTTGGTGTCGGTGGCGAACCGGGCCTCGCGGCGGCGGATCGCCTTCAACCGGCGTTTCGCGGACTTGGTCTTCTTCGCCTGGAGCTTCGCGGTCACAGCGCGCATGCGCTTGCGGTAGCGCTCCAGACGACGCCCGGACATGACCGTACCGTCCGAGGTGGTGGCGATGTTGACGATCCCGAGATCCACCCCCAGCCAGTCAGCCGACTCGCAGACCGCAGGTTCGGGAATGTCGCAGGTCCCGAACAGGTACCACCGACCGTCACGGAACACCAAATCCGATTCGCCCCGCCGATGGTCGGCAATCATCTTCAACGCGTCCGCAGAGCAGCGAAACCCGACGCCCTTCAACCGCCCAGCCGTCGTCCAGATGGACACCGTCTTGTCGTCGGTGTTCCACGACAACATCCGGTCATCGAACGGCTGCGCCGCATCCTCGCGGAAGCTGATCGGCTTGGACTCGGCCTTGTTACGGCGTTTGCTCCCCTTCGGGCCGAGATTCCCGGCCCGAAGGTTTGCCTTCAACGTCGCGTAGGCGTCGCACACCTTCTTCACCGACCGCACTGCGGCCTGAGCGCCGAGATCGAATTCGTCCTTGACGTGCCGGTACACCAGCGGCTGCAAGCCGTTACGCCGGATCTCCTTCTTCTCGAAGGCGACGCGAGAGATGTGGTTCGCGGCCCGATTGCACGCACGCAGCGTCACAGCGAGCGCATCCGCCTGATACGGCGACGGCTCCAGCTTCACCCGGACCACGATCTTCACGCGAAGGAACGTAGTTTGCGCAAAATCGAAAACTCAAATCGGGAGGTCAAAGCACATGGAAGAGAACTCCGCCGCTTCGCTGCTCCGATCCAAGGAGCCGATTCCTCCCGGGGCTGAAGCCCCGGGCTTCCTCAGCAGAATCAGGTGAAGTGGGTCCCGGTGAAGTTCCACCCTGCGGTTGGACACTCTCTGTCTACGCCGCGAGGGTGTGACCTTGCCGGTGCCGCCGCCGAATCTCGAGTGGCGTGAGGTAGC
>NZ_JBICZB010000181.1:0-2363 GCF_043201815.1 Kitasatospora sp. NPDC048296 | reverse complement strand
GCCAAAACCACCAGCGCGCTCAACCTGCACAACCTCACCAAGGACCACGACCTCACCGCGTTCGTCCTCTTCTCCTCCATCGCCGCCACCCTCGGGAACTCGGGCCAGGCGACCCAGGCGGCCGCGAACGCCTACCTCGACGCCCTCGCCCACCAACGCCACACCGACGGCCTCCCCGCCACCTCCATCGCCTGGGGCCCCTGGGCCGGAGCCGGTTCGACCGAAGCCCAGCAGCGCCGCACCGGCGTCGCCGCGCTGCCCGTCGAGGAAGCGCTCGTCGTGCTGGGCGAGCTGATGACGTCGACCAAGGCCACGCCGATGGTGGCCGACATCGACTGGGAGCGGCTCGCCACGGCCTTCACCGCCGAGCGGCCGTCCCCGCTGATCCGCAACATCCCCGAGGCCCGCCGGGCTCTGGACGCCCTCGCGAAGCAGGCCAGGTCGTCGGCTGCCGAGAGCACCCTGCTGGGCCAGGAGCTCGCCGGGCTCTCGGAGAGCGAACGGCACCGCGTGACGCTGGAGCTGGTCAGCAACCAGGTGGCACTGGTCCTGGGCTACTCAGGCGCCGGAGCCATCGAGCCCGGTCGTGCCTTCATGGAGCTCGGTTTCGACTCGCTGACCGCCGTCGACCTCCGCAACCGTCTGCAGGCGGCGACGGGGCTGAGCCTCCCCGCCACGCTCGTGTTCGACTACCCGTCCGCGGCCTCGCTCGCGCGGTACCTGCAGGACGAGATCTCCAGTACCGGCTCCGAGGCGTCGGACGTGACGTCCACCGTGGTGGCGCTCGACGAACCGATCGCCATCGTCGGTGTGGGGTGCCGCTACCCGGGTGGGATCACCTCCCCGGAGGAGCTGTGGCAGCTCGTCGCGAACGGCACCGACGCCATCACCGGATTCCCCACCAACCGCGGCTGGGACCTCGACGGCCTCTACGACCCCGACCCCGACCAGCGCGGCACCTCCTACGTGCGCGACGGCGGTTTCCTCCACGACGTCGCCGACTTCGACGCGGAGTTCTTCGGGATCTCGCCGCGCGAGGCCCTGGTCATGGACCCGCAGCAACGCCTGCTGCTGGAGACCTCCTGGGAGGCGATGGAGCGGGCCGGCATCGACCCGACCACGCTCGTAGGCAGCCGCACCGGAGTCTTCACGGGCACGAACGGCCAGGACTACACGATGCTGCTCAGCGAGGCCGGCGAGGCCGCCGAGGGCTACCTGGCCACCGCGACCTCGGCGAGCGTCGTCTCCGGCCGCATCTCCTACACCTTCGGTCTCGAAGGCCCGGCCGCCACGATCGACACCGCGTGCTCGGCGTCGCTGGTGGCCCTGCACATGGCCGCCCAGGCCCTGCGCAACGGCGAGTGCGACCTCGCCCTCGCCGGTGGCGTCTCCATCATGTCGACGCCGGTGGCGTTCATGGAGTTCAGCCGCCAGCGCGCGCTCGCGGCCGACGGCCGCTGCAAGTCCTTCGCCGCCGCGGCCGACGGCGCCGCCTGGGGTGAGGGTGCGGGCATGCTCCTGGTGGAGCGGCTCTCCGACGCCGAGCGCAACGGCCACCCCGTCCTCGCGGTCCTGCGGGGCAGTGCGGTCAATCAGGACGGCGCCAGCAACGGCCTCACCGCCCCCAACGGGCCGGCGCAGCAGCGCGTCATCCGCCAGGCCCTGGCCAACGCCCGCCTGACGCCGGACCAGGTCGACGTGGTCGAGGCGCACGGCACCGGCACCAAGCTCGGCGACCCCATCGAGGCCCAGGCCCTGATCGCCACCTACGGCCAGGACCGTCCCGAGGGCCGTCCGCTGCGTCTCGGCTCGATGAAGTCGAACATCGGCCACACCCAGGCCGCCTCCGGTGTCGGTGGCGTCATCAAGATGGTCATGGCGCTCCAGCACGGCGTGCTGCCCAAGACGCTGCACGTGGACGAGCCCACCCCGCAGGTGGACTGGTCGGCGGGTTCGGTCGAGCTGCTGACCGAGGCCATGGCCTGGCCGGAGACCGGCGAGCCCCGCCGCGCCGGTGTGTCCTCCTTCGGCGTCAGCGGCACCAACGCCCACGTCATCCTCGAACAGGCCCCCGCCCAGGCGGAGCCCGCCGAGGCTCCGGCCAGCGCGGACACGGCCCCGGCCGTCCTGCCGTGGTTCCTCTCCGGCCGTACGGCCGAGGCCCTGAAGGGGCAGGCCCAGAGCCTGCTCGACCACCTCCTGGCGAACACCGAGCTGCGTCCCGTCGACGTGGCCCACTCCCTCGCCACCACCCGCACCGCCTTCCACCACCGCGCCGCCGTGATCGGCGGGGACCGCGAGGGCTTCCTCACCGGCCTCACGGCACTCGCCGAGGGCCAGGACAGCCCCAACCTCGTCCGCGG
>NZ_JBICZB010000180.1:1259-2386 GCF_043201815.1 Kitasatospora sp. NPDC048296 | reverse complement strand
GCCTTGCGGCCGCGGAAGCGGACCCGGGCGGTGTAGTACGCGGCGGGCAGGGCGACCAGCAGCACCAGGAGTGTCGAGCCGCCGGCCACCAGCAGGGTGATCTGGAGGTTCTGGCCGAGCGTGGTGTCGGTCCAGACCTTGGTGAACGAGGACCAGTCGAAGTGCGTCGGCAGGTACGAGTTGTCGCGCAGCTGGTCGGCCGGACGTCCGCCGGTGATCAGCATCTCGACGTACGGCAGCAGGAAGAGCGCGGCGAGCGCCCAGGCCAGCGTGGTGAACAGGACGGTGCGGGCGCGCGGACGGCGGGCCGTCGGCGGCAACTGAAGGGTGGTCATCAGCTTTCCTCCCCGTTCCAGCGGCTGACCTTGAGGAAGACGATCACCATGAGGATCACGACGGCGAAGTTGACCACGGACATGGCGGCGGACTCGGCGACGTCGTATCCGCGCAGCATGTACATGAACACGGTGGTGGTGGCGGTGTCGGCGTTCGGGCCGCCCTGGGTCATGCCCCAGATGACCGGGAACGAGTTGAAGACGTTGATCAGGTTGATCACCAGGCCGACCAGGAAGGCGGGGCGCAGCAGCGGCAGGGTGATCTTGCGGTAGGTCTGCCAGGGGGTGGCGCCGTCGACCCGGGCGGCCTCGTAGACCTCGGCGGGGACGGTCTGGAGGCCGGCGAGCAGGGTGTAGGTGGTGAACGGCAGTGAGACGAAGACGGCGACGAGGATCAGCCAGGGCTTGGCGTGGGCGGCGTCGCCGAGCCATGCCTGGGGGTGGTCGATCAGGCCGAGGTCGAGCAGTAGCCGGTTGAACACGCCCGCGACCTGGTCGAGCATCCAGCGGAAGCCGATCGCGGTCATCAGCACGGAGGCGGCCCAGGGGGCGATGAGCGCCCAGCGGGTGAGGCGGCGGCCGGGGAAGTTCTGGTTGAACAGCTGGGCCAGGGCGAGTGAGATCAGCATGGTCAGGCCGACGACGGCGACCGTCCACACCGCGGTCCAGGTGAGGACTCCGGGCAGCCGGGGGTCACTGAAGAGCTTGTGGTACTTGACCAGTCCGGCCGGGCCGTGGTCCGTGCCCGTGGTGTCGATCTTGCGCAGCGAGGTGCTGACCATCTCGATGACG
>NZ_JBICZB010000180.1:0-1162 GCF_043201815.1 Kitasatospora sp. NPDC048296 | reverse complement strand
CTGGCCTGCTGGGCGGCCTGCTGGAGTGCGTCGAGGGTCTTCTTCGGGTCGGTGGCCGCGCTGCCGATCTGGGTCTTGACCTGCGCGGAGACGGCGGGCCAGGTCGGGTCGCTGAGCGGGTAGAAGGTGGCGGTGGGCAGGATCTGCAGGAACGGCGTCAGGGACTTCTCGTCCGGGTCGGCCTGGAGCGCGGTGAGGGCGGACTGGGTGACCGGCATCAGGCTGTACTCCTTGTCGAACTTCACCGTGTTGTCCTTGGTGTAGGCGAAGTCGAGGAAGGCCTTGATCTGGTCCTTGTGGCCGCCCTTCTTGAAGGCCATCACCCAGTCGCCGACGCCGAGAGTGGTCTTGGAGACGCCGTCCTTGCCGGGCAGCGCGGTCCACGTGACGTCCATGTTCTTGACGTCCTTCAGCTGGGTGGGGATGCCGTTGAGCATGCCGACCTTGCCGGAGGCGAAGTCCTTCGCCAGGTCGGTGCGGTTGACGGAGGCCGGGCTCTGCTCGGTCAGGCCCGCGTCCACCCAGCTCTTGAGCTGGGTGAAGGTGTCGATGTTGGCCTGCGAGTTGATGGTGTACTTGCCCTTGTCGTCCTGGTAGCCGCCGTGGTTCTCCAGCATCCAGATGAACGACTCGCCCTGGGCCTCCTCCTTGCCCAGCGGCACGCCGAGCGGGATCTCCACGCCGGCGTTCTTCAGCGCGGTGGCGGCGGCGGTGAGGTCGGCCCAGGTCTTGGGCGCCTTGGCCGGGTCGAGGCCGGCCTTCTTGAAGAGCGCGTTGTTGATCAGGAACATCCGGGCGCTGGAGACGAACGGGATCCCGTACTGGGTGCCGTCCTGTTCGCCGGCGTGCGCCAGCGAGGGGATGAAGTCGGCTGCGGTGCCGGCGGAGAGGACGTCCTGGGCGGGGTAGAGCTGGCCGTTCTTGGCGAAGTCGGCGTAGCCGCCGGTCTGCAGGATGTCCGGCTGGTTGCCGTTCTGCACCATCGTCTTGACCTGGGTGTCGAGGTCGTTCCAGTTGATGACCTGGAGGTCGACCTTGATCTTGGGGTTCTGCTGCTCGAAGGCGGAGATCACGCCCTGCCAGTACGCCTGGCTCGGGTTCTGGCCGTTCGAGCCGTAGTCGGCGGCGACGAACTTGATCGTGGTGACGCCGTCGGCGGAGG
>NZ_JBICZB010000179.1:0-2547 GCF_043201815.1 Kitasatospora sp. NPDC048296 | reverse complement strand
CAAACGCCTACCTCGACGCCCTCGCCCACCAACGCCACACCGACGGCCTCCCCGCCACCTCCATCGCCTGGGGCCCCTGGGCCGAATCCGGCATGCTCATCGACGCCGGCGCCAACGACCAGCGCCTCCACCGCGGCGGCATGCCCCCCATGACACCCGCCATGGCCATCACCGCACTCCAGCACGCCCTCGACAGCGCCCAGCCCACCATCACCATCGGCGACATCGACTGGCACCGCTTCGCCCCCGCCTTCACCTCCGCACGCCCCACCCGCCTGCTCGACCACATCCCGGCCGCCCGTGCTGCCCTCGAAACCACCACCACCCAGAGCAGCACCAGCACCCTCCGCGACCAGCTCACCCGCCTGCCCGCCACCGAACGCCACCAGGCCCTCATCACCCTCGTCCGCGAGCAGGTCGCCCTCGTTCTCGGGCACCCCAGCACCAACACCATCGACCCCGACCGCGCGTTCAAGGAACTCGGCTTCGACTCCCTCACCGCCGTCGAACTCCGCAACCGCCTCAACACCGCCACCAGCCTCAACCTCGCCGCCACCCTCGTCTTCGACTACCCCACCCCCACCACCCTCGCCGACCACCTCCACACCGAACTCCTCGGAAACAGCCCAGGCTCGGAATCGGACCAGGACGCCGAAGTCCGTGCGGCCCTGGCCACCATTCCTCTCGCGCAACTCCGCGACGCCGGACTTCTGGACGTATTGCTCCGGATGGCCGGTCTCCGCGTCGAGGAGAATTCCACGGAGCCCGCCGAGGACAAGTCGCAGTCGATTGACACCATGGACGCCGAGGAGTTGCTCCGCATGGCGTTCGACAGCACCGATTCCTGACGACGCACGATTTCTGGAGCCTGCAAATGGAAACGCCTCCCGAGAAGTTTCTCGAAGCGCTGCGTGCGTCTCTGAAGGAAAACGAAAAACTGCGGCAGCAGAACCGGCAGCTCACGGCGGCATCGCGGGAACCCATCGCGATCACCGGAATGGGTTGCCGCTTCCCGGGAGGCATTGGCTCACCTGAGGAATTGTGGAACCTCCTCGCCGATGGCGGGGACGCCATTGCGGGGTTCCCTGTCGATCGCGGATGGGATCTCACCGACCTCTACGACCCCGAGCCCGGCCTGCCCGGCAAGACGTACACCGATCAGGGCGGCTTCCTCGACGGGGCGGACCGGTTCGACCCCGGCTTCTTCGAGATCTCCCCGCGTGAGGCGCTGGCGATGGACCCGCAGCAGCGCCTGCTGCTGGAGACCTCCTGGGAGACCCTGGAGCGGGCCGGCATCGACCCGGCGACCCTCCGCGGCAGCCGAACCGGTGTCTTCGTGGGCACCAACGGCCAGGACTACCTCCGGCTGCTGACGGAGACTCCGGAAGGTCTCGAGGGCTATCTCGGGACCGGCAACGCGGCCAGCGTCGTCTCCGGCCGCATCTCTTACGTCCTCGGGCTGGAGGGCCCGGCGGTGACGGTGGACACCGCGTGCTCGGCGTCGCTGGTGGCCCTGCACATGGCCGCTCAGGCCCTGCGCAACGGCGAGTGCGACCTCGCCCTCGTCGGCGGCGTCACCGTCATGTCCACCCCGGCCGCCTTCGTGGATTTCAGCCGCCAGCGCGGCCTGGCGCCGAACGGCCGCTGCAAGCCGTTCGCGGCCGCCGCGGACGGCACGGGCTGGGGCGAGGGCGTCGGCATGCTGCTCGTCGAGCGGCTCTCCGACGCCGAGCGCAACGGCCACCCCGTCCTCGCGGTCCTGCGGGGCAGCGCGGTCAACCAAGACGGCGCCAGCAACGGCCTCACCGCCCCCAACGGTCCGTCCCAGCAGCGCGTCATCCGCCAGGCCCTCGCCAACGCCCGCCTGACGGCCGGCCAGGTCGATGCCGTCGAGGCTCATGGCACCGGTACCCGCCTGGGTGACCCCATCGAGGCCCAGGCGCTCATCGCCACCTACGGCCAGGACCGCCCCGACGGCCGCCCGCTGCAGCTCGGCTCCGTCAAGTCCAACATCGGCCACACCCAGGCCGCCGCCGGCGTCGCCGGTGTCATGAAGATGGTCATGGCGCTCCAGCACGGCGTGCTGCCCAAGACCCTGCACGTCGACGAGCCGACGCCCGAGGTGGACTGGTCGGCGGGCGCCGTCGAGCTGCTGACCGAGGCGACCGCCTGGCCGGAGACCGGCGAGCCGCGCCGCGCCGCGGTGTCCGCGTTCGGTGTCAGTGGCACCAACGCCCACGTCATCCTCGAACAGGCCCCCGCACGAGACACCGCCGCACCGACCGCCTCCGACAGCTCCGCCCCGACCGTCCTCCCCTGGCTCCTCTCGGGCCGGACCTCGGAAGCCGTCCGGGCCCAGGCCCAGCGGCTGCTGGAGCACGTCGAGGCGGACGCGGAACTCCGTCCGGTGGACGTGGCGTTCTCGCTGGCCACGACGCGTTCGGTGTTCGAACACCGGGCCGGTGTGGTCGCCTCCGACCGGGACGGGTTCCTGGACGGGCTGCGCGCCCTGGCCGAGGGCCGGGAGGCCGTCGGTGTCACCACCGG
>NZ_JBICZB010000178.1:0-2588 GCF_043201815.1 Kitasatospora sp. NPDC048296 | reverse complement strand
GGTAGGCCGGACGCGTCCTTGGCACGATGAACTCCTCCTTGCGGGACCCAGTGTCCCAAAGCGGAAGGTTGTCCATCAAACCGGGGCAACTTCAGTCGATCGGGTGCTGGTCACGCTGGCGCACTTGCGACACGATCTTCCGCACTCGGCCCTGGCTGTGCTGTTAGGAGTGGACCGCTCCACGGTGTCCGCCGCGATCCGGCAGGTTCGGCCGCTGCTGGCGGCGCGCGGGTTCGCCGTGCCCGACCAGCCCGCCATCCGGCTGCGCACCATCGAGGACGTGTTCGCCTACGCCGAGGCCGAGGACGTCGAGCTGCGTATCGACGGCACCGACGTACAGGTGAGACGTCCTAAGGCCGGGCGTCCGGGCCGCAAGGCGTTCGTGTCCGGCAAGCGCAAGCAGAACACCATCAAGACCACCACGTTCAGCGACGGCCAGGGCCGCACCCTCTACTCCGGGGTCGCGCGGCCAGGACGAATGCACGACCAGACCGCGGTGCGCACCGAGGGCATCGCCGAGCAGCTGCGCTGCCGCCCCGGCGTCAAGGTGCATGTCGACGAGGGCTACCGGGGCCTGGCCAACCAGTTCCCACACCAGGTCATCGCCCCACCCCGCAAGCCGAAGAAGGACGCGACCCTCGGCGAACAGCACGCCTGGCGGCACGAACGCCGAGCACAGTCCTCCAACCGGATCTGCGTGGAGCACGCCAACGCCGAGTACAAGCAGTGGCGGCCCCTGCAGCGCTACACCGGCCGCCGCGAAGACTTCGCCGAGACCCAAGCCGCCATAGCCGGCCTGGTCTCCGACCGGTCAGCCCGTCGGGCCGCCCGCCGCAAGACGAGCAAAGAACTCGTCCTCGCCGCCGACGCCCGCCCGACGTCCTGCTGATCAATCCCAGGCGGATTGCTCAGCCGAGCCTGCCCAGATTCTTATCGCTCCCCAAGCCGTAACTCCGCGGCATTGCCCGGCCAGCACCGTGCTCAACCTCCTCGCCCTCCTTCGCGAGCACGAGCAGAAGGCCGGGACCGACTCGTGCGACTCCTGATCGGCCTCGTTCTCCTGCTCCTCGCCATCGCCGTCGTCGCCCTCGGTGCGACCGCCGTCCTGCGGATGCCCCACCGCCCGGACGACAGCACCGCCGCAACCGCCGACCGCGACCACCAACCGGTGGCCTGACTCCCTCCACTCCGCCCAACCCGCCCGGCCGGACCCGCCGGGCGGTCGAAACACGCACAGCTAGTCGGACCCGTCGACTTCCCGCTCAAGCCGCAACATCGGTCCGCTGAACGCGGTGTGCGATCCCCGTCGCATTGAGACGATGGCGGGTGTGCTGATGATCAGTCGGGGGTGGCGTCCTCCGCAGCCTCGCACCTTCCGTCACGGCGGGGTCGACCGGCCGTACGGCCCGCTGGAGTCGGGTGCCCGACTCCAGCGGGCCCTTGTGCTACCCGTGCGGACGTCGGACGATCGGCGGCGTGGCCAGGGCGACCAGGAGCGCGAGGGTCGCGAAGCCGCCGCTCAGCGTAGTCACGGCGGCGGCCGAGGTGACGATCAACCGGCCTCCTCCGTCGCCGAGTTCGCGCCCGAGTTCGGTCGCGCCCACGGCCTGGCCGAGCCGCTTGGGCGGGGCGGCGGCGAGCGCGGCGAAGGCCAGCGGGTGATCAGCCAGGTGCCGGAGCCGATCGGCACCGCCGCCACCAGAACCCCGACGACCCCGGGTAGCAGTGCCAGAGCGAGGGTGGACCCCACCGCGCCGGTGGTCACCGGACCGAGCTCGGCGTCGCGTCCGAGTACGGGCAGGAAGCCCACCCCTAATCGCAGTGCACCGGCTTCAGTCTGGTGGTGAAGCGGTTCTGAATCCTGCTCTGACCTGCACGTTCGCGACGTCTCGCGCTGTTGTCAGTGCCGTCCGATAGGTTGGCCGTCATGCAGCTTCGGTACTCGTTCCGCGTGTACCCGAACGGGCCTCAGCGTTGTGCGCTGGCAAGGGCGTTCGGGTGTGCTCGGGTGGTCTTCAATGACGCGCTTCGCGTCCGTGAGGACGCCCGTGCCACCGGGCTGCCGTTCGTCACCTCCGGCGAGTTGTCCAAGAAGCTCACGGTCTCGAAAGAGACGCCGGAGCGTGCATGGCTCTGCGAGGTGTCCTCTGTAGTGCTGCAACAGTCGTTGCGGGACCTGGACACCGCATACCGGAACTTCTTCGACGGGCTGAAGGGCAAGCGCCCGAAGACGGGACCGCCTCGGTTCAAGTCGAAGCGCGACACCCGTCAGGCCGTTCGTTTCACCGCGAACGCCCGCTGGAAGATCACGCCCGGCGGGGACCTGTCCTTGCCGAAGATCGGCGATGTGCGGGTGAAGTGGTCCCGCACCCTGCCGTCGATGCCGTCCACGGTGACGGTGATCAAGGACAGCGCGGGCAGGTACTTCGCGTCGTTCGTCGTGGAGACCGAACCCGAGGTTCTGCCCGAGGTCGAACCGGTCATCGGTCTTGACTGAAGTTCCCCCGCTGAACTGGACAGCCTGATACTGGGACGGACGGTCCCGGAGGAAGCAGTTCAGGTAGTGAGTGGCAAGAGCAACATGAGCA
>NZ_JBICZB010000177.1:0-2663 GCF_043201815.1 Kitasatospora sp. NPDC048296 | reverse complement strand
CGCCTACCTCGACGCCCTCGCCACCCACCGCCGCACCAACGGACACCCCACCACCTCCTACGCCTGGGGACTCTGGGACACCCAAGGCGGCATGACCGGTCAGCTGGCCCGGGCCGACCGGGCGAGGATGGCGCGGATGGGCATCCTGCCCATCGACCCGGCCCTCGGTCTGGAGCTGTTCGACGCGGGCCTGCGGTCGGAGCGCGCCGCGCTCGTCCCGTCCCGTTTCGACCTGTCCGCCCTGCGGGACCCGGCGCCGCTGTTCCGCAGCCTGGTGCGCACGCCGGTCCGGCGGCCGGCAGCCGCCGGCACCGGCGCGACCGGCACCGGCGCCGGCAGCACGGACGCGACGGCGCTGACCGACCGGCTCGCCGGACTCGACCGCGAGGAGCGCCGGACGGCGCTGCGCGAGCTGGTGCTCGGCCACGTGGCCGACGTCCTCGGGCACACCGGCACCGACGCGCTCGACCCGGAGCGCGGCCTCCTCGACCAGGGCCTGGACTCGCTCACCGCGGTCGAACTGCGCAACCGCCTCGGTACGGCGGTCGGGCATCGGCTGCCGAGCACGCTGATCTTCGACCACCCCACCGTCCTCGCCCTGGCCGGCTACCTGGACGCGGAAGTGCTGCCCGCGCCGGGGCTCGGTCTCGCCGAGCTGGACCGCCTGGAGGAGCTGCTGCTCACGCTTCCGGCGGACGGCGAGCAGCGCGGGCTGCTCACCCAGCGCTTGCAGGAGGTCCTGACGAAGGCCGGCATCGAAACGGCCGACTCGACCAGCCAGCTGCTGGAGACCGCCTCCGACGACGAACTCTTCGACTTCATCGACAACGAACTCGGCAGCTGACCGGCGCCCCCTCCGCCCTCCGCCCTCCGCCATCGGCCATCGGCTCTCGGCTCTCGGCTCTCGGCTCTCGCCCCTCGACCGGGATCCAGAACTCCCAGGAATCCAAAGGAAGCAGACGTCACCGTGGTGAATGAAGACAAGCTCCGCGACTATCTCAAGCGCGTGACCGCCGACCTCCAGCGGACCCGGCAGCGCCTGCAGGACGTCGAGGCCAAGGACCGCGAGCCGATCGCGATCGTCGGCATGGCCTGCCGCTACCCGGGCGGCGTGAGCTCGCCCGAGGAGCTGTGGGAGCTGGTCGCCGAGGGCCGGGACGCGATCGCCGGCTTCCCGACCGACCGCGGCTGGGACCCCGACATCTACGACCCCGACCCGGAGAAGGTCGGCACCTCCTACGCCAAGGAGGGCGGATTCCTCCGCGACGCCGCCGGGTTCGACCCGGAGTTCTTCGGGATCTCACCGCGCGAGGCACTGTCCATCGACCCGCAGCAGCGCCTCCTGCTGGAAACCGCATGGGAGGCCGTGGAGCGGGCCGGCCTCGACCCGGCCACGCTGCGCGGCAGCCGCACCGGCGTGTTCGCGGGCGTGATGTACAACGACTACGGCTCCCGGCTCAACCCGATCCCGGACGGCTTCGAGGGGTACGTCGGCACCGGCAGCGCCGGCAGCATCGCCACCGGCCGCATCTCCTACACCTTCGGGTTCGAGGGCCCGGCCGTGACCGTCGACACGGCCTGCTCGTCCTCACTGGTCGCCCTGCACCTCGCCGCCCGCGCGCTCCGCAACGGCGAGTGCTCGCTGGCGCTGGCCGGCGGTGTCACGGTGCTCTCGACGCCCAGCCTCTTCGTGGAGTTCAGCCGGCAGCGCGGGCTGTCGCCGGACGGCCGCTGCAAGGCCTTCGCGGCGTCCGCCGACGGCACCGGCTGGGGTGAGGGCGTCGGCCTGCTCCTGCTGGAGCGGCTGTCGGACGCGCAGCGCAACGGTCACCGCGTGCTCGCGGTGGTGCGCGGCTCCGCCATCAACCAGGACGGCACCAGCAGCCAGCTCACCGCCCCCAACGGCCCGTCCCAGCAGCGCGTCATCCAGCAGGCGCTCTCGGACGCCGGGCTCAGCGCGGCGGACGTGGACGCGGTCGAGGCGCACGGCACGGGCACCAAGCTGGGCGACCCGATCGAGGCGCAGGCACTGCTCGCCACCTACGGGCGCGAGCACACTGGCGAACGGCCTTTGTGGCTGGGCTCGTTGAAGTCCAACATCGGGCACGCCCAGGCGGCGGCCGGTGTAGGTGGCGTGATCAAGATGGTCATGGCGATGCGGAACGGCGAGCTGCCGCGCACGCTGCACGTCGACGAGCCCACGCCCCAGGTGGACTGGTCGGCGGGCGCCGTCGAGCTGCTGACGGAGGCCCGGCCGTGGGAGACGAACGGTGAGCGGCGGCGTCGGGCAGGTGTGTCGTCGTTCGGGATCAGCGGGACGAACGCGCACGTCATCCTGGAGGAGGCACCCGCGGCCGAACCGGTCGAGGTGGTCGAGCCGGCCGGGGAGCCGGAGTCCGAACTGCCGGTGATGTGGCCGCTGTCGGCGAAGAACGAGGACGCCCTACGCGACCAGGCCCGCCGCCTGCACACCTGGATCACCGAACACCCCGACACCGACGAGCAGTCGATCGCCGCCGCACTCGAACGCAAACCCACGTTCCCCCACCGCGCCGTCGCCTTCAACACCGACGCCCTGGCCGCCCTCGCCGACGGTCAACCCCACCCCGACCTCGTCACCGGCACCGCAGCCGTCAGCGGCAAGACCGTGTTCATCTTCCCCG
>NZ_JBICZB010000176.1:0-2669 GCF_043201815.1 Kitasatospora sp. NPDC048296 | reverse complement strand
CTGAGGACAAGCCCTCGGCCTATTAGTACCGGTCAACTCCACCCCTTACAGGGCTTCCATATCCGGCCTATCAACCCAGTCGTCTACTGGGAGCCTTACCCTCTCAAGGAGGTGGGAGTGCTCATCTCGAAGCAGGCTTCCCGCTTAGATGCTTTCAGCGGTTATCCCTCCCGAACGTAGCCAACCAGCCATGCCCTTGGCAGGACAACTGGCACACCAGAGGTTCGTCCGTCCCGGTCCTCTCGTACTAGGGACAGCCCTTCTCAACACTCCTACGCGCACAGCGGATAGGGACCGAACTGTCTCACGACGTTCTAAACCCAGCTCGCGTACCGCTTTAATGGGCGAACAGCCCAACCCTTGGGACCTACTCCAGCCCCAGGATGCGACGAGCCGACATCGAGGTGCCAAACCATCCCGTCGATATGGACTCTTGGGGAAGATCAGCCTGTTATCCCCGGGGTACCTTTTATCCGTTGAGCGACGGCGCTTCCACAAGCCACCGCCGGATCACTAGTCCCTACTTTCGTACCTGCTCGACCCGTCAGTCTCACAGTCAAGCTCCCTTGTGCACTTACACTCAACACCTGATTGCCAACCAGGCTGAGGGAACCTTTGGGCGCCTCCGTTACCCTTTAGGAGGCAACCGCCCCAGTTAAACTACCCACCAGACACTGTCCCTGATCCGGATCACGGACCCAGGTTAGACATCCAGCACGACCAGAGTGGTATTTCAACGGCGACTCCACAACAACTGGCGTTGCTGCTTCAAAGTCTCCCACCTATCCTACACAAGCCGAACCGAACACCAATATCAAGCTATAGTAAAGGTCCCGGGGTCTTTCCGTCCTGCTGCGCGAAACGAGCATCTTTACTCGTAATGCAATTTCACCGGGCCTATGGTTGAGACAGTCGAGAAGTCGTTACGCCATTCGTGCAGGTCGGAACTTACCCGACAAGGAATTTCGCTACCTTAGGATGGTTATAGTTACCACCGCCGTTTACTGGCGCTTAAGTTCTCAGCTTCGCCCGACCGAAATCGAGCTAACCGGTCCCCTTAACGTTCCAGCACCGGGCAGGCGTCAGTCCGTATACATCGCCTTACGGCTTCGCACGGACCTGTGTTTTTAGTAAACAGTCGCTTCTCGCTGGTCTCTGCGGCCACCCCCAGCTCAGAGTGCAAGACTCGTCACCAGGAATGGCCCCCCTTCTCCCGAAGTTACGGGGGCATTTTGCCGAGTTCCTTAACCATAGTTCACCCGAACGCCTCGGTATTCTCTACCTGACCACCTGAGTCGGTTTGGGGTACGGGCCGCCATGAAACTCGCTAGAGGCTTTTCTCGACAGCATAGGATCATCCACTTCACCACAATCGGCTCGGCATCAGGTCTCAGCCTTAATGTGAGGCGGATTTGCCTACCTCACGGCCTACACCCTTACCCCGGGACAACCACCGCCCGGGCTGGACTACCTTCCTGCGTCACCCCATCGCTCACCTACTACCCCGTTGGGTCACCGGCTCCACCACTTCCCTTTGCCCGAAGGCTCCGGGACGGCTTCACGGGCTTAGCATCAAGAGGTTCAGCGTTGGCGCTTCAAAGCGGGTACGGGAATATCAACCCGTTGTCCATCGACTACGCCTGTCGGCCTCGCCTTAGGTCCCGACTTACCCTGGGCAGATCAGCTTGACCCAGGAACCCTTGGTCAATCGGCGCAAGAGTTTCCCACTCTTGTATCGCTACTCATGCCTGCATTCTCACTCGTATACCGTCCACGACTCGATTCCTCGGCCGCTTCACCCGGCACACGACGCTCCCCTACCCATCACAGCAACCGTTAGGTCTTCATGCTGCAATGACACGACTTCGGTGATGTGCTTGAGCCCCGCTACATTGTCGGCGCGGAATCACTTGACCAGTGAGCTATTACGCACTCTTTCAAGGGTGGCTGCTTCTAAGCCAACCTCCTGGTTGTCTCTGCGACTCCACATCCTTTCCCACTTAGCACACGCTTAGGGACCTTAGTCGGTGTTCTGGGCTGTTTCCCTCTCGACCATGGAGCTTATCCCCCACAGTCTCACTGCCACGCTCTCACTTACCGGCATTCGGAGTTTGGCTAAGGTCAGTAACCCGGTAAGGCCCATCGCCTATCCAGTGCTCTACCTCCGGCAAGAAACACGTGACGCTGCACCTAAATGCATTTCGGGGAGAACCAGCTATCACGGAGTTTGATTGGCCTTTCACCCCTAACCACAGGTCATCCCCCAGGTTTTCAACCCTGGTGGGTTCGGTCCTCCACACGGTCTTACCCGCGCTTCAACCTGCCCATGGCTAGATCACTCCGCTTCGGGTCTTGGGCATGCAACTCAACCGCCCTATTCGGACTCGCTTTCGCTACGGCTACCCCACACGGGTTAACCTCGCTACACACCGCAAACTCGCAGGCTCATTCTTCAAAAGGCACGCAGTCACGGCCAGCCGGCAAGCCGACTGACGACGCTCCCACGGCTTGTAGGCACACGGTTTCAGGTACTATTTCACTCCGCTCCCGCGGTACTTTTCACCATTCCCTCACGGTACTATCCGCTATCGGTCACTAGGGAATATTTAGGCTTAGCGGGTGGTCCCGCCAGATTCACACGGGATTTCTCGGGCCCCGTGCTACTTGGG
>NZ_JBICZB010000175.1:0-2680 GCF_043201815.1 Kitasatospora sp. NPDC048296 | reverse complement strand
GCGCCGGGCCTCCGGCTCCACGGTCCGGCCCTCGTAACCAGCGTGTCCCTCCGCGCGGCCGGGTCGCAACGCCGACCGGCGCCCCGGGGCGGGGCCGGTCGGTCTGGACGAGTGTCTCGGGAGTGCCGAATTCGGGCGCATCGAGGGTGTGGCGGGCCGGCACCACGAGGAGGAGCGGCTGAGGGTCGCGGCCGTGGAGTCGAGGCCCGTGTCGTCCCCGATTGACCGTCCTACGGGCCGGGCGCAGGGTAGCTTGCCTGAGAGCCGTTCGTGCGGCCCGGCTGCCCGATCGACGCGAAGTCGATGGTGTCGCAAGGAAAGTGAGCCTCGCATGTCGAACCTGCTCGGCCGCCATCGCGCGGTCATGCCGAGGTGGGTGTCGCTCTACTACGACGACCCGATCGAGATCGTGAGCGGCAAGGGGCGCCGCGTCACCGACTCCGACGGGCGCAGCTATCTCGACTTCTTCGGCGGCATCCTCACCAACATGCTCGGGTACGACGTGCCCGAGGTACGGGAGGCCGTCGAGCGGCAGCTGCGCACCGGGGTCGCGCACACCTCGACGCTGTACCTCATCCGCACCCAGGTGGAGTTGGCCGAGAAGATCGCGGAGCTGTCGGGCATCGCGAACGCCAAGGTGTTCTTCACCAACTCCGGCACCGAGGCCAACGAGACGGCGCTGCTGCTCGCCACCAATGCCCGCCGGTCCGACCAGGTGCTCGCCCTGCGCAACAGCTACCACGGACGCTCGTACGCGGCCACGGCCGTCACGGGCAACCGGAGCTGGAAGAACTCCTCGCTCTCGCCCGTCAACGTGCACTACCTGCACGGCGCCGACCGCGCACGCTTCACGCACCTGTCGGACGAGGAGTTCCAGGCCTTCTGCGTGGACGACCTGCAGCACGTCCTCGACACGGCCACCGCCACCGACGTCGCCTGCCTGATCGTGGAGCCTGTCCAGGGCGTCGGAGGCTTCACCGCCGCGCCGGACGGACTCCTCGCGAGATACCGGGAGATCCTGGACCGGTACGGGATCCTGCTGGTCTCGGACGAGGTGCAGACGGGCTGGGGCCGTACCGGAGAGCACTTCTGGGGCCTCCAGGCCCACGGCGTGACACCCCACATCATGACCTTCGCGAAGGGTCTGGGAAACGGCTTCGCGATCGGCGGTGTCGTCGCGGACGGCACGCTGATGGACGCGCTTCCGGCCAACGGCATCTCCACGTTCGGTGGCAACCCGATCGCGACGGCGGCCGCCAAGGCCACACTCGACTACCTCCTCGCCCACGACCTCCAGGCCAACGCACACCGGCTCGGCCGCCTGCTGATCGACGGCCTGCGGACCGCGGCGGATCGGCTTCCGGTCGTGCGGGACGTCCGGGGCAAGGGCCTGATGTTCGCCGTCGACCTGGTCGACCCCGGCACGGGAGCGCCGAGCGCGTCGCTGGCCGCCAGGGTGCTGGAGCACGCGAAGGAGCGGGGCCTGCTCATCGGCAAGGGCGGCCTCTACGGCCACACCCTGCGGATGGCTCCCCCGCTCACCCTGACCGAGGCCGAGGCCAGGGAAGGACTCGGCATCCTCGTAGACTCGCTCGCTGCCGCCTGCTGACATCACGTTGTGCGGATCCGGGTGTCCTCCGCACGAGTGGGTCTCCCAACTCCCGCTGACGGCAATGCTCTTCAGCCCGCATCCGAAGGTGCGACCCGTGCCGTCATCGGGCGGGGTCCGGCGATGTCGAGAGATTCGGGCTCCGGACGGGTGCTGGACCAATGGGGGGACACCCTGCGGGCGGTTGCCGGGAGTGAAGCGGCTGGTCGCATAGCCTTTCGCCCTGCCGCCGCCTCGGTGGCGCCGGTTTCGGGGACGAGGGCAGGGGCGCAGGGTGAGTTCGTCGGGTACTGCTGCGTCGACGCGGCGGGCGAGGTTCCGGGCGTGGCTGCTGGAGGGCCTGTCCGACATGGCCAAGCAGTACCCGGGGCCGCACGCGGAGGCGCCGGTCGAGCACAAGGGCCAGCGGTGGTGGCGGGTGATGTGCCTGACCGGGCTGGACTACTTCTCTACGCTCGGCTACCAGCCCGGGATCGCGGCGCTTGCGGCCGGGCTGCTGTCGCCGGTGGCGACGATCGTGCTGGTGCTCGTGACGCTGTTCGGTGCGCTGCCGGTGTACCGGCGGGTGGCGCAGGAGAGCCCGCACGGCGAGGGCTCGATCGCGATGCTGGAGCGGCTGCTGTCGTTCTGGCAGGGGAAGTTGTTCGTCCTGACGCTGCTGGGGTTCGCGGCCACCGACTTCATGATCACCATCACCCTGTCGGCGGCGGACGCGACCGCGCACCTGGTGGAGAACCCGAGTCTGCACAGTGCGCTGTCCGGCAGGCAGATGCTGATCACCCTGCTGCTGGTCGCCTTGCTCGGCGGCGTCTTCCTGAAGGGGTTCAGTGAGGCCATCGGCCTCGCGGTGGTCCTGGTCGGGGTCTACCTGGCGCTCAACGTCGTCGTGGTGCTGAACGGGATCTGGCACGTGCTGGAGAACCCGGACGTGGTGACGGACTGGTCCAACGCGTTGACCACCGAGCACGGCAACGCGTTCGCGATGATCGGCGTGGCGCTGATCGTCTTCCCGAAGCTGGCGCTGGGCCTGTCCGGCTTCGAGACCGGCGTTGCCGTGATGCCGCACATCGA
>NZ_JBICZB010000174.1:0-2683 GCF_043201815.1 Kitasatospora sp. NPDC048296 | reverse complement strand
TCGCGGACTCCCGCCTGGTGTTCACGACCCGCGGTGCGGTGCCGGGCGGCGAGGTCGCCGACCTCGTCGGCGGAGCGGTCTGGGGTCTCGTCCGGGCGGCCGAGGCGGAGAACCCGGGCCGGTTCGCCCTGCTCGATGTCGAGCGCGCGTCGGACGTGAAGACGGCGCTGCCCGTCCTCTGCGCTCAACTGGACCGCGGCGAGTTCCAGTTCACCGCCCGTGCCGGAGCCGTGCGGGTGGGCCGACTCGCCCGGGTGGCCCCCGGCGGGCCCTCCTCGGGCTGGGGCACGGGAACCGTGGTGATCACGGGTGGGACCGGCGGTCTGGGCCGGCTCGTGGCCCGGCACCTGGTGGTCGAACACGGGGTGCGGGAGCTGCTGTTGCTGAGCCGTCGTGGAGGTGCGTCCGAGCTGGTGGACGAGCTGGCGGAGCTGGGTGCCCGCACCGAGGTGGTGGCCTGCGACGCCGCCGACCGTGAGGCGCTCGCGCGGGCCCTGGACGGCCGGACGATCAGCGGTGTCGTGCACGCCGCCGGTGTGCTGGACGACGGTGTGGTGAGTGCGCTGACACCCGAGCGACTGTCGGCCGTCCTGCGCCCCAAGGCGGACGCGGCGTGGAACCTGCACGAGCTGACCAAGGACCAGGACCTCAAGGCCTTCGTCCTGTTCTCCTCCATCTCGGGCGTCATGGGCAGCGCCGGCCAGGGCAACTACGCGGCGGCCAACGTCTACCTCGACGCGCTCGCCATCTGGCGCCGCCAACAGGGCCTGCCCGCCCAGTCCCTGGGCTGGGGCGCCTGGATGCCCACCGCCGGCATGACCGGCACTCTCTCCGAAGCCGACCTGCACCGCATCCACGCCACCGGCGTCCCACCGCTGACCGAGGACCAGGGCCTCGCCCTGCTCGACGCCGCCATGGGACTCGACGAGCCCTACCTCGTCCCCATCGGCCGCGCCTCCGGACCGGCCAGGATGCCCGGCACCGTGCCCGCGCTGCTGCGCGGACTCGTCCGCGGCGCCCGCCGCGCGGCCGAGTCCACCGGCGGCCGCACCGGAGCGGTGGCCGCGCTCGCCGCCCGCCTGACCGAGCTGCGCGAGGCCGACCGGCTGCGCTACGTCGTGGACCTCGTCCGCACCG
Source organism: Kitasatospora sp. NPDC048296 (assembly GCF_043201815.1). Lineage (NCBI taxonomy): Bacteria > Bacillati > Actinomycetota > Actinomycetes > Kitasatosporales > Streptomycetaceae > Kitasatospora > Kitasatospora sp. NPDC048296. Next base: position 1,546 of record NZ_JBICZB010000174.1, on the reverse strand, counting down.
AGGCGGCGGCCGTCCTCGGCCACGCCTCGCCGCAGGCCGTCGCCGCCGACCGGGACTTCCACGACCTCGGTGTGGACTCCCTCACGGCACTTGAGCTGCGTAACCGCCTGACCGCCGTCACCGGCCTGCGCCTGCCCGCGACCCTGGTCTTCGACCACCCGACGTCCGCCGTCCTCGGCGCACACCTGCTCGGCGTGCTCCTGGACGAGCAGGACGCGGCGGACGGCGCCGCGCTGTTCGGCCAACTCGATCGCCTGGACGCGGCTCTGGCCGATGCGGACACCGACGAGGCGACCCGCAACGCGGTTTCGCTCCGGCTGCGCCGAATGCTGGAGAAATTGCGAAACCAGGACGCGCAGAATGCCGAGGACGCCATTGCGGAGCGGCTCGAAGCAGCGAGCACCGACGAGGTCCTGGCCTTCATCGACAACGAGCTCGGCCGTCTGAGCGACCGCTGACCGACTCCGCCTCATCACAGGAAGGCACCACCCCCCATGTCGAACGACAGCAAGCTCGTTGACTACCTCAAGTGGGTCACGGCCGACCTGCACCAGACACGCCAACGACTGCTGGAGGTCGAGTCCGGCCGGCACGAGCCGATCGCCGTCGTCGGCATGGCATGCCGCCTGCCGGGCGGGGTGACCACCCCCGAGGAGCTCTGGCGGCTGGTCGCGGACGGGCGGGACGGCATCACCGGGTTCCCCGGCGACCGCGGTTGGGACATCGCGGCGCTGCTCGGCGAGGGCAACGGCAGCAGCGCCTCGATCGAGGGCGGATTCGTCACGGCCGGCGAGTTCGACGCGGGCTTCTTCGGGATCTCCCCGCGCGAGGCCCTCGCGATGGACCCGCAGCAGCGGCTGCTGCTGGAGACGTCCTGGGAGGCCTTCGAGCGGGCGGGCATCGACCCGAGCGGCCTGCGCGGCACCCGCACCGGCGTGTTCGTCGGCACGGCGGGCGTCGACTACGTCGGCGTGGTGATGAACTCGGACGAGGACATGGAAGGTCACGCGACCACCGGCCTGACGGCGAGCGTGCTGTCCGGCCGGGTGTCGTACACCTTCGGCCTGGAGGGCCCGGCGGTCACCGTCGACACCGCGTGCTCCTCCTCGCTGGTGGCGATGCACCTCGCGTCGCAGGCGCTGCGGGCCGGCGAGTGCACGCTGGCCCTCGCGGGCGGCGTCACCGTGCTGTCGACGCCGATGAGCTTCTCCGGCTTCTCCCGCCAGGGCGGGCTCGCCCCGGACGGGCGCTGCAAGGCGTTCGCCGACGCGGCGGACGGGACGGGCTGGGCCGAGGGCGCGGGCGTGCTGGTGCTGGAGCGCCTGTCGGACGCCCGCCGCAACGGGCACCCCGTGCTGGCCGTCCTGCGCGGCTCGGCCGTCAACCAGGACGGCGCCTCGAACGGGCTGACGGCCCCCAACGGCCCGTCGCAGCAGCGCGTCATCCGGCAGGCGCTGGCCGCCGCCGGGCTGTCGGCCGGCGAGGTCGACGCCGTCGAGGGCCACGGGACGGGCACGCCGCTCGGCGACCCGATCGAGGCCCAGGC
>NZ_JBICZB010000173.1:0-2816 GCF_043201815.1 Kitasatospora sp. NPDC048296 | reverse complement strand
GGGTAGGCCGGACGCGTCCTTGGCACGATGAACTCCTCCTTGCGGGACCCAGTGTCCCAAAGCGGAAGGTTGTCCATCAAACCGGGGCAACTTCATGGGGATGCAGGGCAGGGGACTTGGTGTGAAGGTCGCTGTTACGAGTTTCGCTACTGGTTCAAGTGCCTCGCTCCGCTCGGCGGGGCGATGGGCGGAGCCCAGGGGGAAGGCACATCTACGGCGGATCGGAGATCCGGCGTTGATTCCCGGCCTCCTGAACTACTGAAACAGCAGCCTCACACAAGGTTCGGGGTGACCGCGCAGAGCGCGGGCGGCGCCGGCCTTCCTCCGGCGCGCGCCCCGCCTCCTGTCTGCGCCCCGGCTGGGGCTTCGCCGTCGTCGGCCGCGCCCAAAGGGGCGGAAAGCTAAGTGGCTGTTGTCTTTCCGGGCTTGAGGACTGCGTTCTCGCTGGTCAGGCATAGGGTCGGCGGTCTCGTGAGAGTGGTGACGTGTCGTGTCGTTGCTCTGGTGGAGGTCGCAGATGCCGTCGATCGTGGGGTTGCTGGAACAGCGAGAGCTCGCTGCTCGCCGTCGTGTGGACGAGTTGCGGGAGGAGGCCGACCGTATCCAGGCCGAGCTGGCCGTGGCCGAGCGAGACTGGAACGAGTGGGTCATCGCCCGCTCGCGGGTCGGCGAGGTGCTGGCCCCGACCGACGGCGGTGCGGCCGGCCCTGGCTCCTCGGAGGACCTGCGGGATCCGGGTGAACCGGGGATGCGGCCCGAGGCCCCGGACGCGGCGAAGCCGAAATCGGTGGTGCCGATGTGGCGCGTCGGGCTGGCCTGGTCGGCACTTTCGGTGGACTACCAGCGGATCGTGCAGGTCCTGGCAGACCGCGACCGGCTCGGTCAAGGTCCCTTGACGTGCCAGGAGTTGGCTATCGGCTTCGGTCTGGAAGCGGTACCCGGGAAGGTGGAGGCGTTGCGGTCGAAGGCGAAGCGGTTGGTGGCCCGGGGGTGGCTGGTCGAGTCGGCGCCGGGTCGGTTCACGCTCACGAAGGGCGTGGCCGGGCAAAGCGGCGGGTCATGAGCAGGGTCATGGACCAGTAGACCATCGCCTCGGAACTGCTGGTGGATCGCTCGAAGTCGCGCACGAGGCGGCGACTTTGCATCAGGTGCGCGAAGAACCGTTCGACGATCCAGCGCTTGGGCAGCACGACGAAGCCGCGCATGTCGTCGCTGCGTTTGACGATGGCGAGGACCAGGGCGAGGGCTGTGAGGCAGTACTCGACGAGGCTGCCGGTGTAGCCGCCGTCGGCCCAGACCAGGACCAGCAGGTGGTGCGCGGCGGCCACTTGGGCGAGCAGGACCTGGGCGGCGGCGCGGTCACCGGTGTCCGCGGCGGTGACCATCACCGCGAGCAGCAGGCCGAGGGTGTCGACCACGACGTGCCGCTTGCGGCCGTTGATCAGCTTGCCGCCGTCGAAGCCGCGACTGTCGGAGCCGACGACGGCGTCCGCCTTGACCGACTGGGAGTCGATCACGCCCGCGCTCGGCTCCGGATCCCGCCCGGCCTTCTCGCGGACCTTGCCGCGCAGCCGGTCGTGGAACTCCCGGACCAGACCCAGGTCGCGCCAGCGGCGGAAGAACGCGTAGACCCGCTCCCACGGCGGGAAGTCGGCCGGCATCGCCCGCCACTTCGTGCCGTTGTCGACCAGGTAGTGGATCGCGTCCAGCATCGTCCGGTGGCAGTACGCCTCCGGCTGCCCGCCCCGCCCTTGCAGCCAGCCCGGCACCGGCAGCAGCGGCCTCACCACCGCCCACTCGGCATCCGACATGTCCGTCGGATAGCGCCGCTCGCGCACCCCGTTGTCGCCGGCGTTTCCGAACCGGTGAGCCAGGCAGTCACACGCGCGAGTGACCGAACTGGACTCCGCTGCCGCAACTGCGAAAGACTGCAACAACAGGGCCTCCTGGAAAGCTTGTTGGCGTAGACACCCTTCGAGCTACCAAGAGGCCCTGCTTTCATGCACGGCTATCGCCACAGTCACCCGATCGAGACTCCCGTTCGATCAACACTCCTCAAGATCGGAACGACAACAGCCACTAAGCTTGTCGTTTTACCTCCAGTGATCATCTTCTGTCGCGTTCGGACTCTCGCCTGCCTGTTCGCTACTGGTTGGTGACCAGGGCGAGTCCGACGTCGTAGGCGGGGGCTCGGTGGCGGTTGGGCCGACCAGGTGGGCGCCCGGGTCCGGGTCGGGAGGGTCTCGCAACAGCGGCTGGGCATGGCAGGGTCGTGCGGATGTTGCGGAACCCGCGCCGGACCCGGGCGGGGGTGAGGCGCTCAGCGGACTGGGGTCGCTCCCACGGTCGGCGAAGGTCGGCGGACAGTGCTCTGGCGAGGCGGAGCTGGGTGTGGGCGGCCAGGACCAGGTGGGTCCAGCGGTCGGCCGCAGCGGGTTCGCGTAGGCGGGGACGGGTCCAGCCCAGGGTCTGCTTGAGGAAGCGGAAGGTGTGCTCCAGGTCGAAGCGCCGCAGGAACGCGTGCCAGGCGGTGTCGGTGTCCGTGGCGGAGGGTGTGGGATCGGAGAACCACAGCCAGACCGGCTTCGGGGTGCCGCCGGAGGGCAGGTGGTCGACGTCGAGGCGGATCAAAGTCCCTTCGATGATGGGGAGTTGGCCCTGATGGTCGCTCCAGGCGCAGCGTCGCCACACGCGGGGGTGCAGACGGTGCCAGACGCGGACGCGGGCGGTGCCGTAGCGGCGGGTGGTGTGCTCGGTGTCGCTGTCGGGATCGCGCCAGGTCGTAGGATCGGCCAGCGCGAACCGGGCTCCGTGAC
>NZ_JBICZB010000172.1:0-2871 GCF_043201815.1 Kitasatospora sp. NPDC048296 | reverse complement strand
CTGCGCGCGCTGGGCGCCGGCGTCGAGGTGGTGGCCTGCGACGCCGCCGACCGGGAGGCGCTCGCCGAGGCGCTGCACGGCCGGACGGTCACGGGCGTGGTGCACGCGGCCGGTGTGCTGGACGACGGCGTCGTGAGTGCGCTGACGCCCGAGCGCCTGTCGGCCGTCCTGCGCCCCAAGGTGGACGCGGCGTGGAACCTCCACGAGCTGACCGAGGACCAGGACCTCAAGGCCTTCGTCCTCTTCTCCTCCATCTCCGGTGTCCTGGGCAGCGCAGGCCAGGGCAGCTACGCGGCGGCGAACGTCTACCTCGACGCGCTGGCGCACTGGCGCCGCCGGCAGGGCCTGGCCGCCCAGTCGCTGGGCTGGGGCGCGTGGGTGCCGACGGCCGGCATGACGGGGACGCTCTCCGAGGCCGACCTGCACCGCATCCGCTCCTCCGGCGTCCCGCCCCTGGCCGAGGAGGACGGTCTCGCGCTGCTCGACGCCGCCATGGCCGTCGACGAGCCGTACCTGGTCGCGACCGGCCGCATGGCCGCCGGGGCCCGCCCGCGCGGCGAGGTGCCCACGATGTTCCGCGCCCTCCTGCCCGCCGGGCGTCGTACCGCCGTGAGCAGCACGGGCACGGGCGCCGCGCTCGCGGCCCGTCTCGTCGAGCTGCGCGAGGGCGACCGGCCGCGTCACCTCGTCGACCTCGTCCGTGCGGAGGCCGCCGGCGTCCTGGGCCATGCCTCGGGCCGAGCGGTGGACCCCGGACGGGAGTTCCGGGACCTCGGCTTCGACTCCCTCACCGCGATCGAGCTGCGCAACCGCCTCGCCGACGTCACCGGGCTGCGGCTCCCGGCGACCATGGTCTTCGACTACCCGACCCCGCACACCCTCGCCGCGTACCTCCTCGGGGAACTCCTCGACGAGGAGGACGACGTGGCGGCCCCGGCGGCCGCCACCACCGCCGATGCCGGCGAGCCGATCGCGATCGTCGGCATGGCCTGCCGCCTGCCCGGCGGAGTGCGGACCCCCGAGGACCTCTGGCGGCTCCTGAGCGAGGGCCGCGACGGCATCACCGACTTCCCGACCGACCGCGGCTGGGACCTCGACGCGCTCTTCGGCACCGGCCACGGGGTGAGCGCCACCCGTCAAGGCGGCTTCCTCGCGGGCCTCGGGGACTTCGACGCGGGCTTCTTCGGCATCTCGCCGCGCGAGGCCCTCGCGATGGACCCGCAGCAGCGGCTCCTGCTGGAGACGTCCTGGGAGGCCTTCGAGCGGGCGGGCATCGACCCGACCGCGCTGCGCGGCAGCCGGACGGGCGTCTTCGTCGGCACGACGGGCCAGGACTACGCCTCGCTGGTGATGAACTCCCGGGAGGAGGTGGAGGGTCACGCGAGCACCGGGCTGGCCAACAGCGTGATCTCGGGCCGGGTGTCCTACTGCTTCGGTCTGGAGGGCCCGGCGCTCACGATCGACACCGCCTGCTCCTCCTCGCTGGTCGCGATGCACCTGGCCGCGCAGTCCCTCAACAGTGGCGAGTGCACGCTGGCCCTGACCGGTGGCGTGACCGTCCTGTCCACGCCGATGAGCTTCCTCGGCTTCACCCGCCAGGGCGGGCTCGCTCCGGACGGGCGCTGCAAGGCGTTCGCGGACGGCGCGGACGGCACGGGGTGGTCGGAGGGCGCCGGCGTGCTGGTGCTGGAACGGCTCTCGGACGCTCGCCGCAACGGGCACCCGGTGCTGGCCGTCGTGCGCGGCAGCGCCGTCAACCAGGACGGTGCGTCCAACGGGCTCACTGCTCCCAACGGCCCGTCCCAGCAGCGGGTGATCCGTCAGGCGCTGGCCAACGCCGGGCTGTCGGCCGCCGAGGTCGACGCGGTCGAGGCGCACGGCACGGGGACCACGCTGGGCGACCCGATCGAGGCGCAGGCGCTGCTCGCGACCTACGGGCAGGACCGCGAACTCCCGCTGTTCCTCGGCTCGGTGAAGTCCAACCTCGGGCACACCCAGGCGGCGGCCGGGGTCGCGGGCGTGATCAAGATCGTGGAGGCCATGCGGGCCGGCGTACTGCCGAAGACGCTGTACGTCGACGCGCCGTCCTCGCACGTCGATTGGTCGGCGGGCGCGGTGGCGCTCCTGACGGAGGCCCGCGAGTGGCCCGAGGCCGGGCGCCCGCGCCGGGCCGGGGTCTCGTCGTTCGGGATCAGCGGGACGAACGCCCACGTGATCGTCGAGCAGGCGCCGGTGGTGGATCAGGCCGAGGAAGCGGCCGTGGCTCCGGGCGTCGTGCCGTGGGTGGTCTCGGGAGCGTCGGAGGCCGCGCTGGAGGCGCAACTGGCCGGGCTCGCCGAGCCGGAGGGTTCGCCGGTGGACGTCGGGCTGTCACTGGCCGGGCGGTCGCGGTTCGCGCACCGGGCGGTGCTGCTGGACGGCACCGAGGTGGCGCGTGGCGCGGCGGGGGAGCGCGGGATCGCGCTGCTGTTCTCCGGGCAGGGGTCGCAGCGGCTGGGGACGGGGCGGGAGCTGTATGCCCGGTTCCCGGTGTTCGAGGAGGCCTTCGACGCGGTGTGTGCGGCGATGGACGTGCCCTTGCGCGATGTGCTCTGGGGCTCGGACGAGGAGCTGATCAACCGGACCTCCTACGCCCAGGCGGGGTTGTTCGCGGTCGAGGTGGCGCTGTACCGGCTGCTGGAATCGCTGGGTGTGGAGCCGGAGTTCGTGGCCGGGCACTCGATCGGTGAGATCGCTGCGGCGCATGTGGCCGGGGTGTTCTCGCTGGCGGACGCGTGCACGCTGGTGAGTGCTCGTGGCCGGCTGATGCAGGCGCTGCCGTCGGGTGGCGCGATGCTGGCGGTGCAGGCGGCGGAGGAGGAAGTCCTGCCG
>NZ_JBICZB010000171.1:0-2890 GCF_043201815.1 Kitasatospora sp. NPDC048296 | reverse complement strand
AACATCACCGCCCGCACCCTCTGAGAACCCCGTCCCCGTCAACCACTCCTGATCGCGAAGGAAGCCTCCACCATGACCAGCACGCAGCGCTCCGCCCCCGCCTGGACCGGCATGGTCGAGGTCGACGACACCGCCCTGGCCGTCACCGACACCGGCGGCACCGGCACCCCGGTCGTCTACCTCAACGGCTCCTACGCCGACCAGTCCCACTGGCGCCGCGTCATCGCCGACCTCGGCCCCGGCTACCGCCACATCACCTTCGACGAGCGCGCCCGCGGCAAGTCCCGCACCGCCGGCGACTACTCCTTCGAGGCCTGCCTGCGCGACCTCGACGCCGTCCTGACCGCCCGCGGCGTCGAGCGGCCCATCCTGGTCGGCTGGTCCTACGGCGCCCTGATCGCCGTCCACTGGGCCGCCCGCAACCCCCACCGCACCCTCGGCGCGGTCTCCGTCGACGGCGCCTACCTCACCGACCCGATCGACGACGCCACCCGCGAGCAGGTCCGCGGCCTGTTCCGCCGCCTCAGCCCGGTCTTCCCGATCGCCCGCCGCCTGGGCATGGCCGCCCGGATGAGCGCCGCCCAGCACGCCGAGATCAACCTCGAACTCATCGACCTGTGCTCCCCCGCCGCCCTGAACCCCGTCCTCGACCGGGTGAACGTCCCCACCCGCTACGTCATGGCCACCGGCGGCAACCTCGGCGCCGACGCCAGGACCATGGAGAAGCTGCGCGCCGACCTCACCCCCGTCCTCGCCCGCAACCCCCACATCAGCGTCCACACCAGGGTCCCCAGCAACCACTCCAAGATCCTGCGCAAGGACTCCCCCGCCGTCGCCGCCGCCGTCCGCGACCTCGCCACCGCCCACGCCCAGCAGGCCGCATGAGGCCGCTCCCATCGGCTTCCGGCAAGGAATCGCTGATCCGAGCCATCCACAGCACGAACAACTCCCAGTATCCAAACCATAGTTGGCCTGTACGCCGGGCCCTGTCCCCCGTCGAACCCTCCCGCCGGCGGCCCCTTGCGAAGAGCAAGGGGCCGCCGCGCCCGTTGCTCACACCGCGGCGGTCAGCAACTTCCGGACGTGTTCCGCCGCCTCCGCCACCGGGACGGCCCGGGTCTCGCCGGTGGCCCGGGTGGTGACCTCGACCGTCCCCCCGGCGAGGCCTCGGGCGCCGACCGTGATCCGGTAGGGGATGCCGATCAGCTCGACGTCGCGGAACTTCACACCGGGCCGCTCGTCCCGGTCGTCCATCAGTACGTCGACCCGCTCGCCCCGCAACCGCCGGTAGAGGCTCTCGGCGGTCTCCGCCACCTTCTCGTCGGAACCGCCGAGGACGACGACGGCCACCTCGAAGGGGGCCACGGAGACGGGCCAGACGATGCCCTTCTCGTCGTGGTGGGTCTCCACGATCGAGGCCAACGCCCGTTCCACGCCGATGCCGTAGCTGCCCATGATCGGAACGACCCGCCCGCCGTCCGGGCCGAGCACCGAGACGCCGAGGGTCTCGGTGTACTTGCGGCCCAGCTTGAAGATGTGGCCCACCTCGATGGTGACCACCACCTCCAGCGGTGTGCCGCACCGGGGGCAGGGCTCGCCGGCGGTCACCTCGCGCAGGTCCGCCCAGCACTGCACGGCGATGTCCCGCTCGACCGACACCCCGCGCAGGTGGACGCCGTCCGTGTTGGCGCCGGTGGTCATGTCGGTGCGGCTACGCAGGGCCTCGTCCGCGAGGACGGGCAGCCCGGTGACGCCGACGGCGCCCAGGCTGCCGGGGGAGGCCCCGAGCGTCGCCTGGATCTCCTCGGCGGTCGCCGGACGGACGGCAGTGGCGGCGAGGGTGTCGATGAGCTTCTGCTCCACCAGGTTGTGGTCCCCGCGCACCAGGATCAGGGTCAGCCGGCCGTCGACCACGTACACCAGCGTCTTGATCTGCCGCTCGGCCGGCACGTCGTGCCGGCGCGTCAACTCCTCGATGGTGCGGGCCTCGGGAGTGTCGAACCGCTCGGGCACGTCCGGTCCCGGGCCGTCGACGACGACGGGCAGGGCGGACGTCGCCTTCTCGGTGTTCGCCGCGTAGTCGCAGCCGGGGCAGCGGACCACCAGGTCCTCGCCCGCCTCCGAGGGGCTCATGAACTCGACTGACGTGCTGCCGCCCATGCTGCCGCTGGACGCCTGCACGGCGATCGCGGGCAGCCCGAGACGGGCGAAGATCCGCTCGTAGGCGGCCCTGTGCAGGTCGAAGGAGCGGTCGAGCCCGGCGGGCTCGACCACGCAGCTGTACGAGTCCTTCATGTTGAACCCTCCCCCCGCTGAAGCAGGGGGATTCCTGGCTCAGGAAGCCCCACAGGTCAGCGACCCGCAAGGCCTTACTCCCTCAACACCAGCCGGGACGGAACCTGCCCGGTTTGGTACGGCAAGCAGAGGTGGCTCGCGCTTGGTTCTCGCAACGCGCCGTCGTGCCAGCTTGATTCTCGCTCAGCACATTGCGCAGCTTACCCGATCACGTGGGCCAGGTGACTGGCCATCAGCTGCCGGACGAACCCTCCCCGCACCAGCAAGCGGTGGCTCACCGCATCCGCGTCCGCCGGGTCCTCCCGGAGGGTGGGCACGTACAGCTGGGACCAACGCATGGGGCCGGGCACCGTCCTCTCGGCAAGGCTGCGGAATGCCGCCGCAGTCTAGTGGCGGAGCCGCGACCGGACCGCTCCATTTCGACCGGGGTGGTCGCTGCTGATCCCTGCTGAAACGCCTCCGGGCCGCGCGAGGGCAGGTGGCCCTTGCGCGGCCCGGAGGCGGGCGGTTCGGAGGATGACGGCTTGGTCGTTCGGTTGTCGACAGTGTGCTGGTCCTGTCCTGGTGAGCTTCAGAGGGTGCGGGCGGTGATGTC
>NZ_JBICZB010000170.1:0-2960 GCF_043201815.1 Kitasatospora sp. NPDC048296 | reverse complement strand
GTCAGCTGGTTGTTGAAGTCGTCCGGGCCGGTGAAGACGCGGCCCGGCAGGAAACTGGTCTCCAGGTAGCCGTTCGCCCGCTCGACCAGTCCTTTGCCGCGAGTCGTCGACTGCACCCGCTCAGCCCGGTCGGCCCGGAGTTGTCCGGGTCACGCACCCGTTCCACCCGTGGCATGGGCGGGGGTTCACCTTCGTCGACCGGCGCCTGGCCTGGGACGAGGACCGGGTCAGCTTCCTGGACGAGAACGGCGAGGTGGCCTCCCTGCCTGCGGCGTGGACGGACATCGACCCGGTCGACCCGTTCGTGGTGATCGCCGCGGGCCGCTGCCCGTTCCGTGTGCAGGACCTGCTGGGCGTCGCCGACCTGCTCGACGCGCTCCGGTCGCGCGGTGTCGAGGGGATGACGCCGTGAGCGTCGTCTGATCGACGCCGCAGGCCGCGTCCCTGGTGATCGTCGGCGCGCGGAGGGAGCCCCCAGTGTGCTCTCTCACCTGGTGTTTCACCTCCGCGCGCCCCCTTCCTGGTCGGGTGAGCCTTTGAAGTCACCACTGCAAGGGCGTCAGAACCGAAGGACAAGTTAGGTACTGGAGGCGCGAATGGGGGGCACGGTCTTGGCTGAGCCCTTGGCGGCTGCGGTGAACGGACCGGAGGACGGACCCCTCGACTGGCACGGCATCGACTGGGCCAGGTGCGAGGAGAACGTACGGCGGCTGAGGCAGAGGATCTTCAAGGCGACGCAGGACGGGGACCTGAAGAAGGTCCGCAACTTGCAGAAGCTCATGCTGCGAAGCCGAAGCAACACGCTGGTCAGCGTGAAGCGGGTGACGCAGCAGAGTAGTGGTCGCAAGACCGCTGGTATCGACGGGGAGCGAGCCCTCACCCCAGCGGCGAGGGGGAAGCTGGCGACCGAGGTCCATCGGTCGTCCCAGCCCTGGAAGGCCAGGCCGGTCAAGCGCGTGTTCATCCCGAAGAGCAACGGGAAACAGCGACCGCTCGGCATCCCGGTCATCCGTGACCGGGTGCTCCAGGCCCGCGTGAAGAACGCGCTGGAGCCCGAGTGGGAGGCGCGGTTCGAGCCGAGGTCATACGGCTTCCGGCCCGGCCGCAGCTGTCAGGACGCGATCGCAGCGATCTTCTGGACGGTGAAGGGCAAAGCCCCGAAGCGTCTGTGGGTCCTGGATGCGGACCTGGCGGCGGCGTTCGACCGCATCGACCACGACCACCTGATGGCCTCCATCGGTCAGTTTCCCGCCAGGGACCTGATCCGGGGCTGGTTGAAGGCGGGCGTGATCGACCTCGGTCGGTACGCACCGACCGAGGAGGGAACTCCCCAAGGCGGCGTGATCAGCCCGCTGCTGATGAACGTTGCTCTACATGGACTGGAACAGGCCGCCGGGTGCCACTACACGGTGAGGGCCGGGGGCAAGTCCGGCGCGACGCCGGGCACCCCCGTGCTGGTGAGGTATGCCGACGACTTCATCGTGCTCTGTCACGACGAAGCCCAGGTGGATCAGGTCAGGGCCCGGCTGGAGGACTGGCTGGAACCGAGGGGTCTTCGCTTCAACGAGGAGAAGACCAAGGTCGTCCATCTCGAAGATGGATTCGACTTTCTCGGCTTCACCGTTCGCCGGACGGGCGGCAAGCTGATCATCAAACCGAGTACGGCGGCTTGCAAGAGGCTCCGGGCGCGGCTGCGGACCGAGGTGAAGGCCCTGCACGGGTCGAACGCCGAGGCTGTGTTGCGCAGGCTGATCCCGATCGTTCGCGGTTGGGCGGCCTACTACCGGGCGGTGGCGTCCACGACGACGTTCTCATCGTTGGACCACTACTTGTGGCGGCTGACCTTCAAATGGGCCAGACGCAGCCACCGCAACAAGTCGAGGTACTGGGTCGTGGACCGGTACTTCGGCAGGTTCCACCCGTCCAGGCGGGACCGGTGGGTGTTCGGTGACCGCGACAGCGGTGCCTTCTTGCCCAAATTCGCCTGGACCGGCATCGTCCGCCACCAACTCGTCAAGGGCGGAGCGTCCCCGGACGACCCGGCCCTGGTCGAGTACTGGCAGGAACGCCGCCGACGGAAAGCGCCGCCGCCGATGGACAAGACCAGTCTCGTCCTGGCGGTGCGGCAGCAGGGGCTCTGTCCCCTCTGCAAGCAGGCGCTGATCGCCGGGGCCGAGTACGAACCGGACAGCCCGCGCGAGTGGATCGACTGGTTCGCGGCCTCGAAGAAGATGCTCCACAAGCATCACTTCACCTACCGGCGAGACGGCGGCTCGGACGAGCGGACCAATCTTCGCCTCGTGCACTCCGAATGCCACCGCCAGCGCCATGCAGGCGACGGCAAACGGACCACGTGACCCTGCTGACCTGCGAAGCCCTTGGGGCTTGCTTGAGCCGGATGTGCTGAAAGGTACAAGTCCGGTTCTGAGGGGGCCGGGGCCCAGCAATGGGCTCCGGCTACCCGACTCAACGAGGGGGCCGCCACGGTCGTTCAGAGCATGATCCGGCCCGTTCGCGCTTTCATCCACGCGCACTCGCCCGCGCCGGCGCCGTCGGCCAACGCCTTCTTCTTCGCCTGGATGATCGCCGTCGCCTTCACGGCAAAGCCACGAAGCACACCGCGGTACATCGCCAATGCCTGCGTGTGGCTCGCCACCGCCGGCATGGTCTGGGCCGCGACCCCCGACGCCGCACGACCCGTCAGCCTCGGGGTCACAGTCCTGCTTTGGGCAGGCGGGCTGTATCGCGCCAGCATCCTCTTCTGCGCGTTCATGGTCGTTCTCGCGCCGGTAGTAAGCGAGCACCCCGCGATCCTGTTGGTCGGCCTCCTGGGAGCCCTCGCCGCTGGGTTGTACAAGCTCGCCGACTAGGAGCGTGGGTCGGTAACGAGCAACTGGCCGGGTGGGTTTGATCGCCGCGATCGGTCGCGGTCGCCCGGTCCGTGCTCGCCGCGCCGGTGG
>NZ_JBICZB010000169.1:0-3016 GCF_043201815.1 Kitasatospora sp. NPDC048296 | reverse complement strand
CGGCCGGACCACCAGCGGACGCCTCACCGCACAGTCACCGCCTGCCGGACCACACTGTGCGGCCCGAGCACCCCCGCGGCCAGGTCCACCTCCAGGACCCGGTGCCAGAGCAGGTGGTAGAGGACCGGCAGCACCGCCAACCGGTCACCGACACGTTCGGCCCCGGCCATCAGCGGCATCGGCTCGGCGAATACCTCCTCCAACTCCATTGCCACTTCGTCCCGTTGATTGCGCGGGTGCCGGTAGCCTGCAAGCCACTTTACGTTCGCCAGCAGCACCGGATCGATCAGCCCCACTCGGCGAAACGACCAGCCGGCCGATTCGCAGGCCCGGGCCGTGGCCGCGAACGCCTCCGCATCGTCCGGCTCGATCTGCCCGTCCGGGCGAACATCGACAACCAGACCGCCCCCGTCGCCCAGTCGCGCGAAGAAGTCCGGCACGTGCCCGCGTCCCCCTCGCCGGCCCGGCCAGAACAGCCGGAAAGGCTGCCCCACCAGACCCCTCACCTGGGGATCGAAGTCCAGCAGCATCGCGTGGTGCCGCTCCAGATGCGACTCGCACGACACGGTCCCGCCGGTCGTCGCCACCCAGTAGTCGCGGGTCACCGACCTCTGCCCCGGGTACGACCTGACCGTTCGCACCGGCGGCAGCCGTTCGAACCGCAACGTCCAGCAGGCCGTCAACGCCTCGCGGCGACGCACACGGTCCTGATCCGCGTACGCAACCTCGAAGTCAGCCTGCCCCAGCCCCTCGACACCCACCGACCCTCCCGAAGCGAGCTCGTGCTGATCCGAGCAAGCCACACTCGACGGCCGCCACCAGACTGAATGCCCGTAAACCGCTCGTGGGAGGGAAAACCGCTGAGACTCGGTGGGGTCAGAAGCAGGACCTGCTGAGACGAACAGATCCGACCGGCAAGATCAACTGAGACGCAAGACCGCCAGCCTGCCCTTCACCGGCAGCATCACCCGAGACCAGGCCCGAATCCACCAAGATCCAGTGAGACAACGGCAACGTCACGCGAGACAGGACAACGGGCCTGCCTCCAGAGAGTTCTGATTCCTGCGCTCCGCACGGGGCTGGAACGTGACGTCCAGGCGTCATACCGCCGGTAGCCCGTCGATTTCCGCAACGGCTTGACGTCACGCTGCGAGCTGGGCCCGGCGGGCAGCGCGCCACCGGTAGGCCCGGGATCGGCACGCCTTTGTCTCTGCTTTGATGCAGCGTCTCTTTGACGGTGTCCTGGATCGGGTGATGTCGGCTTCTGTGGTCCGCACCGCCTTGTGTCTCGCTCTATGTTCCGAGCTGTGTACCTCAGCTACTTCAGCCCGGAGGCGTGGACGTCCTGGGAGATCAGCGCGAAGCCGGTGATCCCCGCGGGGATGCCGGTCTTGGTGGACGACGATCTGCTCTTCGAAGACCCAGCCGGTCAGCGGCGCACGGTCCTGGTCAACCGGTGGCTCCGCGAGCTGCCAGCCAGCGGCTGCCCGTCGCCCCGGTCATGGGAGTACTACGCCCGGGTCCTACGGGACTGGATGGCGTTCCTGGCCGGCATCGACGTCGATCTGTGCGATGAGCGGGCGGCTCTGAAGGGCGCGTTGAGCGCGTACGCCGACCATCGCGCCGCAGGGCCGTTGGAGGCGCGGTTTGAAGTCTCGACCTGGAACCAGCACGTGAGCATCCTGTCTGCCTTCTACCGATGGGCGGTTGCGGAGGGCCACGCCCGGGCGGAGCCGTTCACCTACAAGGCCGCCACGGTGATCTACGCCGACCAGGTACGCACGCAGGCGGTGAACCTGGCGAGCCGCCGCGCGCCGAAGCCGCATGTGACGGTCAAACACCTGGAGGGCGACTTCGCGGAGCTGTTCCTCAAGGGGCTGCGCGGACTGGCTCCGGATGGTGAGGAAGACCGGTCGTTCCGGGGCCGGGATCTGGGGCGCAACGCGGCAATCGGCGGACTGGCGCTGGCGACCGGGCTGCGACTGCAGGAGTTCACCTACCTGCTGTCCTACGAGATTCCGCCGCTGCCCTCCCGGCGGACCTCGCTGCCGATCGCCTTCCCGGTTCCGTCGGGCGTTACCAAGGGCCGCAAGTTCCGCACCACGTGGATCTCATACGAGGCCCTGGCAGCAGTGCACCAGTACCTGGAGCTGGACCGAGCGGTGGTCGCCGAGGGTTCCGGGTGGCGGCCACCGCGGGGGTGGGGCGGGCCGTTGACCGTGACTGATCCTGATCACCGGGGTGGTCGGGTCAACGGGGTCCGAGTGCGGTGGGAGGTCCTGACCCCGGCGGAGCGACGGAGACTGGTGGCGGCCGAGGGCGGGGCGTGTCTACTGGCGCTGAAGTCCAGGGGCGGGCCGTTCACCGCGTGGAGCACGGTGTTCGAGCGGACTTCGGAACGAATCCGGCAGCGGTGGGAACCGCGCTTCCCGCATGTCCATCCGCACCGGCTCCGCCACAGCTTCTCGCTTCGAACCCTGGAGCTACTGGTCAGCGGCTATTACCGCCAGGCCGCGAAGCTGGTGGCCGCGACCGACACTGACGCGGCTTTGGCTCTCTACCTGGCCAAGGCCGACCCGCTGATGGTCCTGCGTGACCTGCTTGGTCACTCAAGCGTCCGCACGACGGAATCGTATCTGCGGCGCCTCGACATGACCCGCGTCTACCAGGACGCCTATCGGTCAGTCGGCGAAGAGGAGGGCCTCCTTGACCCGGACGAGCTCGTCCGGGAAGTCGCCGAGGAGTTCGCCGACGAGGAAGGAGAGAACTGATGGCAGCTCACCTGGTCGAGCACCCTCTGGGCATCGCCTGCACGTTCCCGTCCGGGACCCGTTCCTACCGCTCGGGCATGGAACTGGGCACGTCCGCCTGCCCTGAGTTGGCGCGGGACCTCCTCCTGGGCCTGGTCGACCTGATCTATCCGCAACGCC
Source organism: Kitasatospora sp. NPDC048296 (assembly GCF_043201815.1). Taxonomy (NCBI): domain Bacteria; kingdom Bacillati; phylum Actinomycetota; class Actinomycetes; order Kitasatosporales; family Streptomycetaceae; genus Kitasatospora; species Kitasatospora sp. NPDC048296. Next base: position 86 of record NZ_JBICZB010000169.1, on the reverse strand, counting down.
GTGTAGATAGAGCCTTGGGCGGTTGCGTCAAGTCGCCTGAAATGGGACGGAGCTCCTGCTAGAACCGTGTCGGCCAAGATCACTGT
>NZ_JBICZB010000168.1:0-3063 GCF_043201815.1 Kitasatospora sp. NPDC048296 | reverse complement strand
CGAGCCTGCAATTCAAGGTCAACCCTGCCGAACTGGACGGCTGCGGGCAGAGCGCGCAGCACGTCGGGGGTCTGATACCGGGTGAGACCGCGAAGATCGCGGAGCCGTGTAACCAGTCCGCCGGCACGCTGCAGGGGTGGCTGACGGCCGCCGCGGTGCGCGACTGCGGTGCCAACTGGAAGACGCTGCTGGACAAGCTGGCGGGCGACATGGGCGACGTCGGTACCAAGCTCGCGACGACGGCCGCCTACTACCGCCAGGTCGAGAAGGACATCCACACGAGCATGCGGAATCCGGCCGCCCCGGTCCCGGACGAGCCGGACCCCTTCGGCACGACCGTCGTCCCGGGCCCCGTGAAGCCCTCGAGCGCGAAGGCGGCCGAGTAAGCGATGGACATCAAGACGCTCTACGACGCCAACATCAACAACATCACCATCGCGAAGAACGCCTTCGACAAACTCTACTCAGCCTTCGGCCAGCACATCGAGTCCTGGCAGCACGAGGTCGCCGACCGGCTGACCAACTCGCATTGGACCGGCACCGCCTCCGACCATGCCCAGGCCCGGATCCGGTTCCTGGGCACCGAGCTCCAGTCCGCGCACAGCGAGCTCGACTTCGTCAGCAAGGCGCTCGCCAAGGCCGCCGAACAATTCGCGCTGGCCCAGTCCCACCTGGTCTACGCCCTCGACGACGCCAAGAACGCGAAGCTCAACGTCGCCCCTGACGGCCGCATCACGTGGGACAAGGAGCCCACGTCCCCGAACTACGCCGGCGCCGGCGCCGAGACGACGGCGATCGCCATCAGCAACCGCATCGCCGCCGCACTCAACGAAGCCGACCACGCGGACCAGGAGATCAGCGCCAGGCTGAACCACCTCGCGACCAACGCGAGCAACGGCACCGGCCTGGACGCCGCCACGGCTGCGAAGGACCAGGCCGCCGAATACGCCCGCGAGCAGATACCCGCCGCGGGAACCGACCCGAACAGCGTCAAGAAATGGTGGGACGGCCTCACCGACACCGAGCGGCAGAAGTTCATCCACGACGCCCCCGACCGGATCGGCAACCTCGACGGCGTCCCCGCCGCCACCCGCGACCAGGCGAACCGCCTGAACCTGACCAAGGCCCAGACAGACCTCCAGAAGCAGCTCAGCGACCTCGAGAAGTCCGAGCCCCCCAAGGTGGTGGGAACCCAGTACGGGACCGCGCAGAATCCGGACCACGTGATCTGGGAGGCTGAGCGCGACGCCATCAACGGCAAGTTGCACGGCCTCAAGACGCTCCAGGACCGGGTGGACATGCCCGTCACCTCGAAGGACCCGCGGCCGTTCCTGCTCGGACTCGACGCCGCGGCGCCGAACGGCCGCGCGATCCTCGCTCTGAACGACCCGGACACGGCCGACAACGTGGCCACTTTCGTCCCGGGCACCGAGTCCAAGCTCGCCGGCGTGGGCGGCACCATGGACAAGGCGAAGGAGATGTACCGCAGCGCCCTCCTGGCGAGCCCCGGTAGCAAGGTCTCCACGATCGCCTACGTGAACTACACGGCACCACAGTCGGCCATGCCCAGTCTCGTGCAGCCGATGCCGGACGCGTCCGACGAGAAGTACGCCAAGGACGCGGAGAAGAACCTCTACAACTTCCAGACCGGCCTGCGCGCCACCCACCAAGGGACGCCCTCCCACAACACCATCATCGGGCACAGCTACGGCAGCACGGTCGTCGGCTACGCCATGCGCGACAAGGGACTTCCGGTCGACAGCGTGATCTTCGCCGGAAGCCCCGGAGTGGGAGTCGAGAAGGCGGGCGACCTCAACGTCGACCTGGCGAACGGCACGAAGATGGACCCGTCCAAGGTCTACGCTGTGAAAAGCAGCGGCGACTCGATCGACACCTGGACGACCGACCCTCTCGACCCCGACAACTACAACCCCGCCAGCGACGACGACCATCTGCGCTTCGGCCGCAACCCGATGAACCCGGCCTTCGGCGCGCAGCACCTGCCGTCCCAGAACACCGACCACGACCACTACTGGATTGAGAAGACGCCCTCCTGGACGGCGTTCGGCCAGGTCATCGCAGGAAAGCCGGTCGCATGAGCCGATCCTCTCAGCCGGTACCGCACGGACGATCCGCGCGCGCCGCCCTGCTGTGCCTGCTGCCCGCAGGCCTCCTCGCCCTCGCCGCCTGCGGAAACAGCACCCCGGCAATGAACCTCGGACAGGCCGAGGAGAAGGTCAAGGCGTACGCCTCCGACGCGCTGGCGGTGCTCCCCGACAAGGACACCGTAAAAATCGCCGAGCCGCTGGTGGACAAGGACGCGTGCGGGGACGGCGCGACCCAGACGTACATGCCGTACATCTCGTACGACCTACACGGGATCCCCGGGCCAAAGGTGCACGGTGTCTTCGACGCGGTACAGCAACGGCTGAAACAGGACGGCTTCTCCGTCGAGCGCAGCGACGACCAGCGACTGGACCTGTCCAACGACGCGAACAAGTTCACCGCCTCGGTCGTGGTGGGCGATCCCGACACGGCGCCTGGCACCCTGTATCTCACCGTCGTGGCCCCCTGCGTCAAACCCGGTGCCAGCCCGGGGGCTTCCGCGAACGGCTGACCGCGAACCAGTCGAAGCCCATACGGCTCGGTCCAGGAGACGGAACGCTTTGCGGCCTGTCGAACCCTCCACCCATCTGTAACCGAAACTCACCCATGGTTATGGGAGTAGCCCCGCGATCGTGGAGGCAAGAAGCGCAAGCAGGGTGAGGGTGGCGCCGAAGGCCACACCTCCGCGCATGAGGGCGGACGAAGGCGATGCCCCCGATGAACGGGCGAGCAGTACGGCGGCTACGGCGCTCAGCACGGCGACCAGCAGTACAAGGACAACGGTGACCACGATCAGGACCACGACGGCCTCGAGCGGCATCTCAAGCTCCTCAACGAGATAGTTGCGCAGAGGACTAGAGGTTTGAAGTTCCACCCTGCGGTTGGACACCTGGACACTGGGACGTATGAGCCCAGAGGAAGCAGTCACAGGTGGGAACCAAGAGCAACATGAGTAAG
>NZ_JBICZB010000167.1:0-3108 GCF_043201815.1 Kitasatospora sp. NPDC048296 | reverse complement strand
GACCGGACCAGCTACAAGGCCACCATCAGCATCGACATCCTGACGACACCAGACCCGTGACCGGAACCCGCAGGCTCTATCTACACGGCGTTGGAGCTAGACCTGTTGGTCGGCCCCGCGAAGCAGTTACTGGACCAGGAACGCAACTTCCGGGAGAGAAACCCCGAAGACTGCCCGTACCCCTTCTACCCGGAACTGGGAGGACTCCTGCCGTGGGCAGGAACCGACAACGGGGACCGCGTGTGCTGGCTCACGGACAGGAAGCCGGACGAGTGGACGGTCGTCTGCTGGAATCCGCGGGGCTGGTACTACGACGCGCATCCTGTGGGTGCGGTCGAGTTCCTGGTCGGCTGGCTGTCGGGACACATCAGCACCAACGTCTTTCCCAATGCCGCTGAATTTGTCGAGGAGGAGTGAGAAGCCGTTGTCGTACCGAACTTGATCGGCGGGTTTCCGCAGTTCAGGCATGATGCCGGCATGGCGAGGCATGCTCGGGCCGTTGGGTTGTCTCGTTGGTGGAGGTGCCGGGATGGCGTCGGTGGTGGGTCTCCTGGAGGAGCGGGAGCTGGCCGCGCGTGAGCGCGTGGAGGAGCTTCGGGAGGTGGCGGACCGGGTACTCGCTGAGCTCGCCGAAGCGGAGACGGCCTGGCACGAGTGGCTGATCGCCCGGCAGCGCGTTGGCGAGGTTCTGTCCGGGCCGCGGCCCGGACAGGCAGGTGAAGCTGGCCCGGGAGCCGGTGGGTCTTCCGGGTCGGAGCCCGCGACGAACGCGCCCGCCGAGGTCTTTCCACCGCGGGCGGCTCGTGCGGGCTCGATCGTCCCGGTGTGGCGTCCCGCGCTTTCCATGGACGCGCTCGCTCCCCACTACCGGCGCATCCTCGCGACGCTCACCGAACAAGCATCCGGCGGGAAGCCAGTGATGTCCTGTCAGGAGATCACTGCCGTACTCGGGCTGGAGCCGGTTCCGGCAAGTGTGGAAGGAGTGCGGTCGAAGATGAAGCGGCTGGCCGACCGGGGCTGGGCCGACGAGCCCACCCCGGGACGGTTCACGCTCGCCGCCGGGCCGGCCGGCGGCTGATGAGTATCGTCATCGACCACGGCACCCTCTGCTCATGCACGGCGGGGCCGTGTATCGTCTCGTCCTCGCGTGATCGCCGACGAAAGAGCAGCCGTGCAACCGATTGTCCTGTTCGACCTGGACGGCCTTTTGATCGACTCCGAGCCGGTCTGGGACGCGGCAAAGCGTGAAGTGTTCGGTCCGCTTGGCCTGCACCTCACAACGGAGATGCAGGCGGCGACGCGCGGGCTGCGGCAAAGGGACATGGTGGCCTATTGGTTCGATCGGGCCACCATTCAAGCCGGCCCCGACGACGTCGAGCAGCAGATCGTGGCCGCCGTGTGCCGCAGGTTGGAGGGAGTGGCGCTGAAACCCGGCGCCGAACACGCCGTCGCGGCGTGCGCGCGTGCATCGAGGGCGATGGCCGTCGTGTCATCTTCGCCGGAGTCGGTGATTCGGCATGCGCTCGCGAGCACCGGCCTCGACCGATCTTTCGATGCCGTGTTTTCGGCCGAGGACGACGAACACGGCAAGCCCCACCCGGGCGCCTATCTCCGCGCAGCCGCCGCCCTCGGCGCGTCACCCGGCGAATGCATTGTGATCGAGGACTCGCTCAACGGCGTCCTCGCTGGCGTGTCAGCCCAGATGACGGTCGTCGCCGTTCCCGAGGCCGCTGATCGCTGCGATCCTCGCTTTGCGATTGCCACTCTGGTACTGGAGTCCCTCAAGGATCTCGATACCTCTGTATTCGGCGCGTATGTGTCCAGGGGGAGCCAGGACGCCACGTGGGCATCGCGTGCTGCGGATCCTCAACCGTTCCGCGAACCAGATCGTGCTGTATGACGCCCTCGATCGTGGGTTCGGGTCTTCACGGGTGAAGGCCCGAACCCACCCGGGACGGTTCACGCTCGCCGCCGGGCCAGCCGACGGCTCATGAGCATCGTCATCGACCACAGCACCATCTGCTCATGCACGGCGGACAGCGTCTCGTAGTCGCGCACCAGGCGCCGCGAGCGCATCAGCCAGCTCAGCGTGCGTTCCACCACCCAGCGTCTGGGCAGCACCACGAACCCCGAGGCGTCGTCGCTGCGCTTGACGATCTCCAGAGCGAGCCCCAGTTGCTGCTTCGCCCAGCTGACCAGGCGACCCGCGTAGCCGCCGTCGGCCCACACCAGGACGATCCTGCGATAGCGGGCCCGGACACGTTCCAGCAGCGGCATCGCGGCGTCCCGGTCCGTCACGTTCGCCGCGGTGACCATCACGGCCAGCAGCAGCCCCAGGCAGTCGACCGCGATGTGCCGCTTGCGCCCCGGCACCTTCTTGGCCCCGTCGTAGCCGCGGGTGGCCGCCGGCACCGTGGCCGCCGCCCGCAGTGACTGCGCGTCGATCACCGCCGCGGTCGGCTCCGGATCGCGGCCGGCCTCCTCGCGGACCAGGCCGCGCAACCGGTCGTGCAGTTCCGCGAGCAAGCCCTTCACACGCCACCGCCGCGCGAAGGCGTAGACGCGGTCCCACGCCGGGAAGTCACCCGGCATCGCTCGCCAGGTGATGCCGCCCGCCACCAGATAGCGAACAGCGTCCAACATCTGTCGGTGGCAGTACCCCTCCGGCTGGCCGCCCCTACCCTCCAGCCAAGCGGGCACGGGCATCGCGTCACGCACGACGGCCCACTCCGCGTCGCTCATGTCGGACGGGTACCTCGGCCGCCTGTGTGGATGGTCCCCGGCGTTCCCGAACCGGTGAGCGAGACAATCACACTCACGCGCAGCCGAATTGGAGGCAGCTGGCGCGAGGGCGTACAACAGCGACAACAGGGCCTCCTGGCGCGCTCATGGTCTTCAACAAACCCGAGCTGCACCAGAGGCCCTATCTTCATGCGCGGCACGCCACAAGATCACCCGACCGAGCCGGCGCAATCGAACCCACGCTCACCAAGATCGATAGAGCAACGGCTTCTCAACGCCGCTGCGTTATGGCGTGAGTGCGCAGGTCAAGGGGGCTTGAACGAGGCAACGGGACACCTGTAGATCAACGATCGGCGAAGAAAGTCG
>NZ_JBICZB010000166.1:0-3134 GCF_043201815.1 Kitasatospora sp. NPDC048296 | reverse complement strand
CGGCAACGGCAAGCCCGCCCAGGCATGGAAGCCCACCGGCACCACCCTCATCACCGGCGGCACCGGCGCCCTCGCCACCCACACCGCCCGCTGGCTCGCCCACAACGGCGCACCCCACCTCCTCCTCCTCAGCCGCCGCGGCCCCCAAGCCCCCGGCGCCGACAACCTCCGCACCGAACTCGAAGCCCTCGGCACCACCGTCACCATCACCGCCTGCGACACCACCAACCACCAAGCCCTCGCAGACGCCATCGCCACCATCCCCGCCGAACACCCCCTCACCGCCGTCATCCACACCGCCGGCACCCTCGACGACGCCACCCTCACCAACCTCACCCCCGAGCGCTTCGACACCGTCCTCGCCGCCAAAACCACCAGCGCGCTCAACCTGCACAACCTCACCAAGGACCACGACCTCACCGCGTTCGTCCTCTTCTCCTCCATCGCCGCCACCCTCGGCAGCGCCGGACAGGCCAACTACGCCGCCGCAAACGCCTACCTCGACGCCCTCGCCCACCAACGCCACACCGACGGCCTCCCCGCCACCTCCATCGCCTGGGGCCCCTGGGCCGAATCCGGCATGGCAGCGGGGAACGACGCGGTCGAGGCTGCGGTGCGCCGCCTCGGGCTCTCCCCGATGGCACCGGACCTGGCGCTCTCCGCGCTCCAGCAGGCTGTCGACGGTGGTGACCCCGTGACGGCGATCCTCGACGTCGACTGGCCGCGGTACGCCTCCGCCCAGGGGGCCGGTCAGATCCAGCGTGTATTGTCCGACCTGCCGGAACTCCAGCAGGAGTTGTCAGCCGAGGCCGACTCCGTGACGGAGCCCGGTTCGGCTCTGCGCCAGCGCCTGACCGCTCTCTCCGAGCCGGAGCAGAACAGGGTCCTGCTGGAGCTGGTCCGCACCCAGGCGGCACTGGTGCTCGGGCACCCGTCGCCGGAGGGCGTGCTTCCCGGACGGGCGTTCAAGGAGCTCGGGTTCGACTCGCTGGCAGCCGTCCAGCTCCGAAAGCGCCTCACCGGTGCAACCGGACTCGCCCTCCCGGCGACCCTCGTCTTCGACTACCCCACGCCGACCGAACTCGCCCAGTACCTGCGCCTGGAGATGTCGCAGAGCGGGCCGAGCGAGGTCGACTCGATCATGCAGTACCTCGACCAGGTCGAGGCGTTCCTGGCCACCAAGGATTCAGGCGACTTCGCGGTCAGCGAGATCGAACTGCGTCTGCAGGCGATTCTCAGGACGCAGTCCTCGGGACTGCCCCAGGAGAGCGGCTCCGAGAGCACCTCCGAAAAGCTGGAATCGGCGTCGGACGACGAAGTCTTCGATTTCATCAACAAAGAGCTCGGGATTTCGTAGCACGACACCCGACAGCCATTCCGAATCACACACCTTTAACTTCTCCAAGGCGGCAATTCACGTGACGGGCAACAGCGACGACAAGCTCCGCTATTTCCTCAAGCGAGTGACTGGCGAGCTTCACGACGCTCGGCAGCGCCTGCAGGAACTCGAGGCCGGTGGCCAGGAGCCGCTCGCCATCGTCAGCATGAGCTGCCGGTTCCCAGGCGGCGTCAACTCGCCTGAGGCGCTGTGGGAGTTGCTCACCTCCGGCCAGGACGCCGTCTCGGGCCTCCCCGACGACCGCGGCTGGGACCTCGACGGCCTCTACGACCCCGACCCCGACCGCATCGGCACGCTCTACACCCGGGCCGGCGCGTTCCTCCGGCAGGCCGGTGAGTTCGACGCGGAGTTCTTCGGGATCTCGCCGCGTGAGGCGCTGGCGATGGACCCGCAGCAGCGCCTGCTGCTGGAGACCTCCTGGGAGGCGATGGAGCGGGCCGGCATCGACCCGGCGACGCTCCGCGGCAGCCGGACCGGCGTGTTCGCCGGCACCAACGGCCAGGACTACGCCACCGTTCTGCGTCAGGACCCCGAGCGCGCGGAGGGCTACCTCGCCACGGGCGTGGCGGCGGCCGTCATCTCCGGCCGTCTGTCGTACACCTTCGGTCTCGAGGGCCCGGCCGCCACGATCGACACCGCGTGCTCGGCGTCGCTGGTGGCCCTGCACATGGCCGCCCAGGCCCTGCGCAACGGCGAGTGCGACCTCGCCCTCGCGGGCGGCGTCACCGTCATGTCCACTCCCGAGGCGTTCGTGGAGTTCAGCCGCCAGCGCGCGCTGTCCGAGGACGGCCGCTGCAAGGCGTTCGCCGCCGCCGCGGACGGCACGGGCTGGGGCGAGGGCGTCGGCATGCTGCTCGTCGAGCGACTCTCCGACGCGAAGCGCAACGGGCACCCCGTCCTCGCCGTGCTGCGGGGCAGCGCGGTCAACCAGGACGGCGCCAGCAACGGCCTCACCGCCCCCAACGGTCCGTCCCAGCAGCGCGTCATCCGCCAGGCCCTGGCCAACGCCCGCCTGACGGCCGGCCAGGTCGACGCCGTCGAGGCCCACGGAACCGGCACCAAGCTCGGCGACCCCATCGAGGCCCAGGCCCTCATCGCCACCTACGGCCAGGACCGCCCCGACGGCCGCCCGCTGCAGCTCGGCTCCGTCAAGTCCAACATCGGCCACACCCAGGCCGCCGCCGGCGTCGCCGGTGTCATCAAGATGATCCTGGCCATGCAGCACGGCCTCCTCCCCAAGACCCTCCACGTCGACGAGCCTTCGCCTCACATCGACTGGACCGCCGGTTCGGTCGAGCTGCTCACCGAGGCCATGGCCTGGCCGGAGACCGGCGAGCCCCGCCGCGCCGCCGTCTCCGCGTTCGGCGTCAGCGGCACCAACGCCCACGTCATCCTCGAACAAGCCCCCGCGCAGGCCGAGTCGGACGACACGACCGACACCGAGGGCACGGCCCCGGCCGTCCTGCCCTGGCTGCTCTCGGGCCGCACCAGCGACGCCCTCAAGGCCCAGGCCCAGAACCTCCTGGACCACGTCGAGGCGAACGCCGAACTGTCCCCGCTGGACGTGGCCTTCTCCCTCGCCACCACGCGTTCGGTGTTCGAGCACCGGGCCGGTGTGGTCGCCTCCGACCGGGACGGGCTCCTGGACGGACTGCGCGCACTCGCCGAAGGCGTGCCCGCCGCCGGTGTCGTCCGCGGGACCGTCGCGGGTGAGCCGGGCCGCACGGTGTTCGTG
>NZ_JBICZB010000165.1:0-3330 GCF_043201815.1 Kitasatospora sp. NPDC048296 | reverse complement strand
CCGCCACCCTCACCCCCAACCACCCCGAGACACACACCACCCTCGCCGCCCTCGCCACCGCCCACACCCACGGCCACCCCGTCAACTGGCCCACCCACGGCACCCCAGGCACCCACACCACCCTCCCCACCTACCCCTTCCAGCGCCAGACCTACTGGCTGGAGCCGTCCGCCGCCCGCTGGAGCGGGAACGTCGCGGCGGCCGGGCTCGGGGCGCAGGCGCACGGGCTGCTGAGCGCAGCCGTGGAGCTGGCCGAGGGCGACGGGGTGGTGTTCACCGGGCTGGTCTCGCTGAAGACGCACCAGTGGCTGGCCGACCACGCCGTGCTCGGCACGGCGCTGCTGCCGGGGACTGCGTTCGCCGAGCTGGCGCTCCACGTGGGCGAGCAGCTTGGGTACGGCACCGTCGACGAGCTGACCATCGAGGCCCCGCTCGTGCTCCCCGTGGACGCCGCCGTACGGCTCCAGGTGACCGTGGGCGCGCCGGACGACACCGGCCGTCGGACGGTCGCGGTGCACTCCCGCCCGGACTCCGGGGAAAGCACCGAGTGGCTGCGGCACGCGGTCGGACAGCTCGCCGAGGTGGACGGCACCGAGCCAGCCCCGGCGCCACTCGCCTCGCCGACCCGAGGGGCCGCCGTGGACGTGGCGGAGCTGGCGTCGCGGGCCGCGGACGCGGGGCTGGACTACGGGCCCGCATTCCAGGGGCTCGCCGCCGCCTGGCGCGACGGCGCCGACACCTGGCTCGACGTCGAGCTGCCGGAGGACCGGTGGGGCGAGGCCGCCCGGTTCCGCCCGCACCCGGCGATGCTGGACGCGGCGCTGCGGACGCTGGCGCTGGGCACCGAACCCGGTACCGTGCGCCTGCCGTTCAGCTGGTCGGGCCTCCGGCGGCACACGCCGTCGGCCGGCCCGGTGACCGCCCTGCGGGTACGGCTCACCGAGCTCGGCGAGGACGCGGTGGCCGTGACGGTCACCGACGGCGACGGCGCCCCCGTTCTGGAGGTCGAGGCGCTCACCCTGCGGACGGCCCGCCCCGAGCAGCTGACCGGCGGCCGGCTGCCGCTGTACGAGGTGCAGTGGACCACGGTGGCGGCCTCCGGCACGGACGGGTCGCCAGCCGACGCGGCGGAGTACCGGATCGTCGAGGCCCCGGCGAACGACGGCACCGCCGATGCCGCCGACGCCGTTGACGCCGTTGACGGCAGCAGCCCGGTGGCAGCCACGCACGACGCGGTCGCCTGGCTGCTGGCGCTCCTACAGGACGGCTCCGGTTCGGACGACGAGGCGCCACTGGTGCTCGTCACCCGCGGCGCGGTCGGCAGCGGCCCGCGGAACCCGGCACACGCCGCGCTCTGGGGTTTCGTCCGCGCCGCGCGGGCCGAACGCCCCGGGCGCTACGTCCTGGTGGACACCGACGACGCCGATTCGTCGCGGCTAGCGCTCCCGGCCGCGCTGCGGTCCGGCGAGCCCGAGCTGGTGATCCGCGACGGCGAGGTCCGCGCAAGCCGCCTGACGCCGGCCGAGGCCGCCGCCGAGGTGCCCGCCTTCGACCCGGACGGCACGGTGCTCCTCACCGGCGCGACCGGGGCGATCGGCCGGGAGGTGGCCCGCCACCTCGTGACCCGGCACGGTGTGCGCAGCCTGCTGCTGGTCGGCCGGCGCGGCGCCGACGCCCCCGGCGCACCCGAACTGGCCGCCGAGCTGACCGGGCTCGGCGCCCGGGTCACGCTCGCCGCGTGCGACGTGACCGACCGCGCGGCCGTGACCAAGCTGCTCGCCGAACACCCGGTCCGCGCCGTGCTGCACGCGGCCGGCATCCTGGACGACGGTACGGTCACCTCGCTGACCCCCGAGCGGCTGACCGCCGTACTGCGCCCGAAGGTGGACGCGTCCTGGCTGCTGCACGAACTCACCGACGACCTCACCCACTTCGTCCTCTTCTCGTCGGTCGCCGGGGTGCTCGGCAGCGCCGGCCAGGCCGCGTACGCCGCCGCCAACGCCTTCCTCGACGCCCTCGCCGAGCAGCGCGCGGAACAGGGCCTGCCCGCCGCCTCGTTCGCCTGGGGCCTCTGGGACACCGAGACCGGCATGGCAGGACAGCTCTCCGATCGCGACCGGGCCCGGCTGGCCCGCGCCGGTCTGGCGCCGATGCCGGTCGACCAGGGACTCGCCGCCCTGGACGCGCGCCTGGGCTCCACCCTCACCACGGCCTCCGCGCTGGACACCGTGTCGCTGCGCGACCAGGCCGACAAGGGCCGGCTCCCCGCGCTGCTGAGCGGACTGGTCCGCGCGCCGCGCCGCCGGGCCGACGCGCGCGGCGGCAAGCCCGCGGCATCGATGCTGGAGCTGGTCCTCGCGACCGCGGCGGACGTGCTCGGTCACCGCGACGCGTCCGCCATCGCCGCCGAACGCCCCTTCAACGAGCTGGGTTTCGACTCGCTGACCGCAGTCGAGCTGCGCAACCGGCTCAGCACCGCCACCGGTCGCCGGCTGCCCGCCACCCTGGTCTTCGACCACCCCTCCCCGGCCGCCCTCGCGGCTGAGCTGGAGGGCGCGGCTCAGGCTGCCGTCACCCGAACCGCCGCAGCCACCACCGCTGTTGCCGCCGTCGACGAACCGATCGCCATCGTCGGACTCGCCTGCCGCTACCCCGGCGGGGTGCGCTCGCCAGAGGACCTGTGGCAGCTGGTCGCGGACGGCGTCGACGCCGTCGGCGAGTTCCCGGTGGACCGCGGCTGGTCGGAGGACCTGTTCGACCCGGACCCCGAGCACGCCGGCACCAGCTACACCCGCAACGGCGGATTCCTGCACGAGGCGGCCGAGTTCGACGCGGAGTTCTTCGGGATCTCGCCGCGCGAGGCACTGGCCACCGACCCGCAGCAGCGACTGCTGCTGGAGACCGCCTGGGAGGTGTTCGAGCGGGCCGGCCTCGACCCGGCCGCCACGCGCGGCAGCCGGACCGGCGTCTTCACCGGCATCATGTACAGCGACTACGCGTCCCGCCTCCAGCACGCCCCACGCGACTTCGAGGGCTACCTGAGCAACGGCAGTGCGCCGAGCATCGCCTCGGGCCGGGTGTCGTACACCTTCGGGTTCGAGGGCCCGGCCGTGACCATCGACACAGCCTGTTCCTCCTCGCTCGTCGCCCTGCACCTCGCGGCGCAGGCACTGCGCAACGGCGAGTGCGACCTGGCGCTCGCCGGCGGGGCGACGGTGATGGCCACGCCCACCACCTTCATCGAGTTCAGCCGCCAGCGGGGCCTGTCACCGGACGGCCGCTGCAAGGCGTTCTCCGCCGACGCCGACGGCACCGGCTGGAGCGAAGGCG
>NZ_JBICZB010000164.1:0-3767 GCF_043201815.1 Kitasatospora sp. NPDC048296 | reverse complement strand
CGCCAACCACGCGACGGCCGAACAAGTGAACCTGAAACCCCGCCAACCCCTTCTGACCAGCTGATCAGCACCTCCCGCACACCGGGGGAAGCTCACCGAGGCCGCAGACCGCTGGACCTGGCTGATCCTGGCCGCCTACACCCAACTCCGCCTCGCCCGGCCCCTCGCGGCCGACCTCCGTCGCCCCTGGGAGAAGCCCACACCGCCCGAACGCATGACCCCCGCCCGCGTCCGACGAGGATTCCGGAACCTCCGCCCGAAAGCCGCCTGTCCCGCACGTGTGCCGAAATCCTTCCGGCCAGGCCCGGGACGACCGCCCGGCCGCAAGAACTCCAAACCGACCCCTCGCCACGACGTCCACACGGTCGGCAAAACAGACACCGCGAAGCCATCAACGAAGAAGAAACCCCAGACCAGCAGCCCTCGCCCCCGCCGCAAAGGTTAAAGATCAAGCTAGGGAGTGTTTCGAAAGTGCTGGTCACAGCCCCGCATGCACGGGCGCACCGGCCCCATCCGGGCGCGAAAACATGGCGGAGATCCTCGTCGAACACTTGACGGAGCCTCCATGCAATTTCCGCGCCGCCGGGACGGCACGACCCGCCGGTCACGGCCGACCGCACTCGTAACACACCGGCGCAAGAACGCGGCAGGGACTTCGGTGCCCGCGGCCGACCGAAAGCCACTGGTGCCGGCGCATCAGTTCGGACAAGCTGCGACACATGAACTGGATGCCCTTGCTCTCCACACTGACCGGTGCCGTCATCGGCATTGCAGCCACTCTGATCGCTGATCGCAACCGGTGGCGGCGGGAGGAAGCCAGGCACGCAGTGGAAGTACGGCGCGAGGTGTACACGGAGTATGTTTCCGCCCTCAAAGCCGCGGGTGAGGAGATACGGGCCGTCGCTCTGGGCGACCACATGTCCGAGTCGGCGCGCGACGCGGCGGTGCGGGAGGCCGTGCGTGGCACCGGGATCCACACGGCAAGCGAACGCCTCTGGCTCGTGGGCCCGCCGCAGGTCGTGGAGGCGGGGAACGAGGCGTTCCACTGCCTGCGCGCGATCCGCGATGCCTATGCCCGTGGAGTGGCTGTCGGCTCCGCCGACGCCGCGCACCTGATAGAGCGACGACGCAAGGCCATGGCGCAGATGCGTCGCCTCATGCGTGAGGACCTGGGCATCGGACCCCTTGGAATTGAGTGATGGGTCATCAGCCCTGCGCTCGTCCCGGCCTCGCGAGGTTCCTGCTCACGGCGGCGAGCAACCGGCCCCTGACTTCGGCGTCTATTGTTGGACGCGCTGTGGTGTGCTTCAGAAGTGGATCAAGGTCATGCGGTGATCACTTTTCATGGCTCGGGGAGATCTGACAGACGCACAGTGGATGGTGCTGGAAGCCCTGTTGCCACGGGGCATCAAGGCTGGTCGGCCGCCGGTGCACACCAAGCGGCAGCTGATCAACGGGATACGGTTCCGGACCCGTACGGGCATACCGTGGCGGGATCTCCCAGAGCGCTACGGGCCATGGGAGACGGTGTACGGGCTGTTCCACCGCTGGCAGCGCGACGGCACGTGGCACCGGATCCTCGAGCAGCTCCAGGTCCGCGCCGATGCGAAGGGCCTGATCACCTGGGACATCTCCGTGGACTCCACGATCACCCGCGTGCACCAGCACGCGGCTGGTGCACGCAAAAGGGGGATCCGCACGGGGGTGCGGATCTTCGGGCAGGTCCAACCGAGGGTCTGCTTGAACAGGCGGAACGTGTGCTCGATGTCGAAGCGCCGCAAGAACGCCTGCCAGAGCCAGTCGACGTCCGCGGCGGTGGCATCCGTGCCGGACCACCACAGCCACACCGGCTTCGGGATCGCCCCGCTCGGCAGGTGGTCGACCTCCAGGCGAATCACGGTGCCCTCGATCACCGGCAGGATCCCCGCATCCACCACCCATGCGGATCGGTGGGTCAGCCTTGGGTGCAGCCGGTCCCAGGATCGGGCGGTCGCGGTGCCGTAGAGGCGCGTCTCGGTGACGGTCTGGGTGTCCGGGACGCCCCAGGTGGCCGGGTCTTTGAAGACGAACTCGCCGCCGTGCCGTGGTGGGCGGCCCATGGTGCCGGGCAGCCGGGGCGGGCACGCCCTGCGCAGGACACGGTCCGAGCGCATCCGTCCCAGCACCTGAACGGGCAGGTCCCTCAGCAGGAAGGCCAGGCGGGGCACGTCGTATCCGGCATCCACAACGACGAGCACGTCCGGGTCGTCCGGCCCCAACTGTCCAGCAGCGATGAGTCGTTGGATCAGCTCGCGCAGCTGCTGTGCGGTGATCGTGGCGCCGTCATCCCCGGGTGCCAGCCGGCGGGCGTCCAGTGGCGCGGTCCACGAGCTTCGTCCAGGCTCAAGGGCAGCGATGATCGAGTAGGGCCAGCCCGGGATGGGGATGTGCTGGTCCTTGCCCCGCCCGTAGGTGTGGCACAGGATCCGCTCCGCTGAGGTGTGGGCATCCGGTCGTAGCCAGCAGGTGATGTCGACCGCGAGCACGAGTCGGCCGTTGGCAGCTCGCGGCAGCGGCACCGCCGCGAGCGCGCGTCGCATTCGGTCGGCATCGATACGGCCACGGGCCAAAGCCGCGTAGAGTCCGCCGTGACCGCGGCGATGCTCACCGACCAGTGACAGCTCCACCAGTGACCTGACCGGTCCATCGGCACACAGCACGGCATCGGCCAGTTCGAACAGCGCATCCCCGCGCTTGGTCAAGCAGGAGTAGAACTCGCCCCGGAAGCGTGACAGTTCGGCGAACCCGCCATGCTCGACGCGATCGTGCAGCAGACTCATCCCCACGGCCTTCGTCATGGTTCGTGCATTCCTTGGTCGGAGCACAGGATCAGACGAAGGCCGCCTCTACGTACGGCAGTTACCGGAACGAGTGATCAAGTTCGACGACTCGTTCGAGGTCAGTGGTTAAAGATCAAGCTAGTTCACCTCACGGTTCAGGCGGCTTGGCCGAGACCGGCGGCGGTCAGATCCTGCTCGCGAAGCGGGGTGAAGTCGACGTCGAGTTTCGGGTCGTACGCTTCGGGCTGGATGCCGAGTTCGTGGGTGCTGTACTCGCCGAACCGGTTGATGTGTTCGGTCAGGTACGGCGAGATGTGCGCCAGGTCCCCCGGGTCGATTTCCCAGCCCTCCTCCAGCAGCTGACGGACGATCTCCGCGATGTCCAGGGCGTTGTGGAAGATCACCGCGTTCGTGAGCAGCGCGTTGAACTTCATCGCCTTCTCCTGCTCGATCGGGTCGTTGTCCGCGACGCCGCCGCGGTTGCCGAAGCCGATCCACTGGGAGAACCGGTTGAACGACTCCACCTTGTTGGTCGCCGCGGTCACCCGTCGGCGAAGCGGCGCGTCAAAGAGGTGGCGCAGCAGCTGGACAGTGCGGATCACGCGGCCGACCTCGCGGAACGCGGCGCAGGTGGCGTTCTTCCGGGACCCGGAGCGCAGGCGCTTGAGCAGCGTGGAGGAGGAGATGGCGCCCTCGCGTACGGAGACGGCCACGCGCATCAGGTGGCGGAACTGGGTCTCGATCAGGTCGAAGTCGATGACGTTCTTGCCAGGCTCGCCGAACAGGGCGTCGATGTGGACGTACTCGGTCTGCTTGGAGGGTCGGTAGAAGGTCAGTTCCTTCCAGTTCCTGATGTTCCTTTTCCCTTGGGTTCCCGATGGCTCGCTGCCCGCTGTGCTCCCTCCAGTCGCTGCTGGCCTGGGGCGTTGGTGCGTCGGGCCACTGACG
>NZ_JBICZB010000163.1:0-3926 GCF_043201815.1 Kitasatospora sp. NPDC048296 | reverse complement strand
GACTGGTGAAGAGGCAGTGTTCCAACCTTGCGCTATTCGACTTCCTGGACGGCTTCGAGGTACTCAGCCCAGCCGTTCTGGGCGTACTGGGCCCAGGCGTAGGCGGTGTGGGGGTGGATGCCGAAGAGGTCACTGACGACGATCGGCGGAAGGTCGGTGATCGCTTCGAGCATGGCGGTGTTGCGTGCGCTGATGCCCGGCAGGCCGTGCCTTCGCATGTAGTCGTGGACGGTCTGGGAGTTTCGGGGGCGGCTGGGCGGCTGGCCCGGGAAGAGGTAGCCGGGTGTCCCGGTGTGGGACTTCTGGAGGACGGAGGTGCGGAGGGCTGGGGCGGTGATCTGTTGTTCGATGAGGGCGGCGAGCTTGGGAGGGAGGAGGACGGGGTTCTGGTTGATCGTCAGATAGGCGTCCTCGCCGTCGCGGCTGAACCGGTCGGTGGTGAGCTGGACGATGCGGGTGGTGGGCATGGCATAGAGGCTGGTCAGGGCGCCGATGATGCGGGCTTCGAGGGGGAGGCCGTCGTCGTTGAGGCAACGGCGGAGGTGGGCGTTGAGTTCGTCGCCGGGCAGGAGCTGGGACGGCTGGGTGAACTTCTTGCTGGGGACGGTGAGTTTGCCGGTCAGGCGGCGGGCGACGGCCCAGCGGATGAACGCCGCGAGGTCTCGACTCGCTGAGGTGTGGGTGGTCAGCCAGAGGTCGAGGTCGTCCTGGCCGAGGTCGGTGAGCGTGATCGAGTTGTCGTCGAGCCAGGTCATGAAGCGGATCGCGGCCCGGATGTTTCGCTTGTCGGACATGGCGGAGCCGATGGTGTAGCGGTCCTTGTCGGCCCGGCGCCGGGCGGCGCGCAGGACGCCCCACTCGGCGAACGGGCGGACGACGCGGGCGTGGTGCGGGGGCAGGCCGGCGAGCATGTTCTTGAGCCATGCCTGGATGCGGGCGAACTGTTCGTTCCGTTTGGGTAGGGCGCCGGCGGCGACCAGGAGTTCGCGGATGTAGAGGGTGTCCCACTTCTGGGGCAGGGCGTCGAGGAGTTCGTGGCTGATCTCCTGCTGCTGGGCGGCGAGGCCGGCCAGCATGCGGGCCGAGTCGCTGCGGCGCATCCAGAGGAGGACGGACCAGGGGTGGTTGGCGGCGCCGAGCTGCTGGGCGAGCGGTTGGAGCTGGGGGCGGACGGTGCCGTCCTCGCCGCTGAGGAGTTCGTGGATCCGTTCCTGGGCGACGCAGCGCGCGCAGGCGCCGTCGGCGTGGATGGCGCCGGGGTAGCCGCAGCGGTTGCAGGCGTAGTCGATGTCGGTGCCGGAGCACGGGCCGCAGATGTCCTTGCCGTCCTCGCTCCGTCCGACGAGCGCGCGGAGGGTTCCGCACTGGGCGCAAGGGGCCGGGTGGCGCCGTCGGCGCTGGTAGCAGGAGTCGCAGAGCAGACCGACAGGCCAGTTGGCCTTCACTCCCCGTATCTGCCCGCAGTCGACGCAAGGAGCCGAGCGGCGTGGCTGACACGACTTGCAGCGGAACTCGCCGTCCTGGCGGGTGAAGCCGTATCGGAGCTCGCCGCAGGTGGCGCAGGTCCGCATGGGACCGCGGTAGCAGTCTCCGCAGGTCGCTGGCTGGTCGGCGGCCTTGCGGATGCTGATCGGCTTGATCTGCCCGCAAAGCTCGCAGAGGCGGGGCGGGGACGCGTAGCAGCTGGTGCAGACCGGGCCGTCCTTGGTGATGGCGTTCGCAGGCCGCAGTCTGCCGCAGTGGATGCACTCGTGTTCGGGCTTGTCGGGGTTGCAGTGCGAGCAGAAGAAGGTGCCGTCCTCGCGGCGGACGTTGGGCTCGCGGATGCGGCCGCAGCCGGCGCATTCCTTCCGGAACAGCGGGTCCTTGCGGTAGCAGCGGCGGCAGATCGGGCCTTCGTCCCGCTGGGTGACGATGTGTCCGTCCTGGCCGCAGCGCGAGCAGGGCCGCAGCTCGGTTTGGGCGACGCACCAGTCGCAGCACCGCCCTTCCGGGGTGTTCCGGGGAAGGCGGAGGCCGGTGCGGTGGCAGCGTGCGCAGGCCGGCTGGGTGACGGCGTCGCCGTGGCCGGTGGCGTCGAGGTGTTGGAGGAGCCGGACCACCTGGAGCGGGCAGTGCGGTGACGGCTTGGTGAGCGCGTCCGGGTGCTCGGTGATGTAGTCGTCCAGGGCCCGGGCCGACCGGCCGGTCCATGCCTTGGCGTCCTCCAGGGCGGCTTGGGCGTCCGCGGCCGTCAGTGCGGGGCCGACCACCTGCTGGAGGTGGTCGATCAGGCGGGCGCGGGCCTGCTCGGCCTCGCGCTGCCGGCGTATCTTGGCCTGGCTCACGACGGCCCGGGGCGGCGGATCACGGTGCGGCGGGACGTGAGCGGCAGCGGGCCGGCGTCCCCGTCGGCGGTCTTTCGGAGCTGGACGTTGACGATCTCGGGCTTGATCAGGTCGTTCGGGGTGCACTGGAGGATGTCGCAGAGCGCGACGAGGGTGTCCATGCTCATGCGCTGCGGCGGCTGGGTCACCAGCCGGTAGACCTGTTCGCGCGACAGGGTGACGCCGCGTTCGGCCAGCAGCGGGACCAGGTCGGAGGTCTGGAACATCTGTCGCTCGGCCATCAGCTGGCGGAGCTGCCACTGGTAGCCCATCTTCTTGATCACGAGGTCACGTCCCAGTCGTCGCCCAGTCGGTTCTTCATTGATCGTTCCAGCAGGGTGTTGCGGTACTCGTTCGAGACCCCCATGTAGATCGCCGTGGTCGAGGCGTGGGAGTGACCGACCTGTTCCTGGACGAATCGGGCGGGATAGCCGAATTCGGTCAGGTGTGTGATGTAGCTGTGGCGGAGGCAGTGCAGGTCGAGGTCCTCGTCGAGGCCGGCGGCCTCGCGGGCCGTCACGAAGGCGTCGTTGATCGACCGCGGGGAGAGCCGCCCGACGCGCTCGGTCACCCAGAGCGCGGGATGGCGCCCTGGTGAGAAGTGCGGGCGTATCTCGCTCACCCACTGGTCCAGGACGTCGACCGCCCAGTCCATCTCGGGGACCATCAGCACCATGCGGCGCTTGGGTGGCGCCCCCTTCGAGGACTTGCCGAAGCGGACCGTCATGCTGCCGTAGCCGCGGAACTTCGGGGCCTTGGGGTGGCGCCGCAGGTCGACCAGGTCGACCTTGGAGGACTCGGTGCGGCGTGTGCCGTAGGCGTAGATCGTCTTGAGCACCGCCGCGTCGCGCAGGGCGGTCAGGGCGCCCTTGCGGCCCTGTCCTTTGACCTTGCCGGGCCGGGCGTCGGCGGCGTCGAACAGGGCCTGGATCTCGTCGTAGGTCAGCGGGCGCCGGCGCGGGTCGCCCTCGTACTCGACCGTGTGCAGGACCGAGTTGCCCTCGTGGAAGATCTGCTGCGGGATCTCGCCGAACCGCTCCAGGCAGGCGTCCATCCAGCCGTAGCGGGAGTCGAGCAGGTACTCCAGGAACAGCTCGATCGTGACCTCGTAGGTCCGGGCTGTCGACATCTGGATGGGCTTGGTGCCGCTTCGCAGGTGAGCGATGAACGCCTCGCCCTCGGCGGGCGTCCACTGCCAGGGGTACTGGCCGGTGAACTCCTCCAGCCGCTCGATCAGGCGCAGCCGCGGGTCGATGGTCGACGACTTCAGGAACCGGGCCGACTGCTGCCGGGCCCAGCCCTCCTTCATCGCGTCGAAGACGGCCGGCGCCGGGTCGAGATGTATGACGTTGCGGGCCAGCACGAGACGTGCCGATCCAGGGGCCTGAGTAACCACAGCCCCTGTTGTATCAGATGCATCATTGTTGAGTTTGCCTGCTAGGGTGCAGGTCAGCGGCCATGCCCTCGCCAGCAGCTGGCGCGACCACCCGCTCGTGACCAGCACAAACTGCCATGCTGACGTCGCGAGGAGTGTTGCATCTGATGCAATTCATCCTCTTT
>NZ_JBICZB010000162.1:0-3971 GCF_043201815.1 Kitasatospora sp. NPDC048296 | reverse complement strand
GGCTCAGCTCGTCCACCACGAACACCACGGACTCCCGGTCGGCCCACCGCGGCCGGACGGCCGAGGCGGCCGTCGACCAGCTGCGGCCGCTCCACCCGGCACTACGGCGGCACCACGCGGCCGGCACGTTCGTGCTCAAGGGCTTGCGGATGCGACCAGTCGCGGTGGTTCTCACTCGCGGCGCCCGCTGACCCTTGCGCCAACCGGCGGGCCGCCGGAACCGCAGCGCGGCGGGGCCGCTCCAAGGGCCCTCCGCACACCGTCGCGTTCAGCGCCCCTTGCGCGCCTTGCGGACCATCGCCGAGCCCGTCTGCAGCACGCCGAGCGGCAGCAGGAAGACCGAGATGATCGAGGTCACCCGGTCGGTGCGGCCCGTGAAGACCTCGAACGCCTGGAAGGCCAGCAGGCCGCTCCAGAAGAACAGGACGGCGACCAGCTCCAGCCAGGACCGCTCCCGCCGCGCGTCGGTGACCCGACCCCAGAAGCCCTTACGGTCCGCCACGACGTCTCCCTCCCCTGGGGGCCACCTGCTCGGGAGGGAGCGAGCCATCGGCGAGGACTTCGTGCAGGAGGCGGCCGGTGACCAGCTCCATCACCAGCCACGGGAAGGGCTGGTGGTCGAGCACCTCGTGGACGGTGACGGCCCTGGCGTGGTTGACCCTGGCCAGGGCCCGGGCCTCGCGCAGCACCCGCTCCCGGGTGCGGTCCGCGTGGCCCTGGTCGGCGGAGCCGAGCGCCCGCATCTCCTTGAGGGCGACCTCGCGCTCCAGCATCAGGTCACGGGCCCGCCAGACCGTTCCCGTGCCGCCGGCGCCGAGCCGCTCCAGGAGTTCGAAACGCCCGGCGACCGACTCACCGACGGCGTACGCCCGTTCCTCAGTCATCCGGCTACCCCTGTCCCGGTGCCCTCCTCGGGACCGGACGGTGGTTCCGGATGGGAGGACACACGGGCCCTGTTCGTCGCTTGCAGTTCGAAACGCCGCGGCCGGGATGTCGGCCCCGGCCAGTCGCACGGCAGCCGCCGGGAGGAGTACTGGCCTCCCGTTGGCTGGGGCACCGTAGCCACCCCAACGTGAGGTTCTGATGAGGGCAGTCGTCCCATCGCGGACGCCTCTGAGCGCGCCTCTCGGCGGGAACTCTGGATGGTCTCCTTCATCAGAGCCTCATGATCCGTCCGCCATGCTCCTACGACGTACGACCGGTTCGACGACTCGACCGCAGCCCGGAGGAGAGCCCGCATGCACAACCGCCCGACCCGCGTCCAACGACTCTCCGGAGCGCGCCGCCTCGCCCTGGCGAGCGGGCTCGGTGCCATGGCCATCGCGTTGGCCGGCGCGGGCACGGCGGCCGCCGATGAGGGACACACGCCGGGCACGTACACCTACTACACCTTCCCGAGCGGCACCGGCTCCCTGCACGACGTCAGTTGGACCACCACCCCGGCCTACGACCCCGGCTACACCGCCGAGATCTTCTGGAGCCACCAGTTCGACTTCGACAACCAGCACACCGCCTACATCGGCATGCAGAGCAACGGCGGCTCCCCGCGCAAAGTGCTCTTCTCGGCCTGGGACACCACCGAGTCGAAGCCGGGCAGCCCCGGCAGCAGCTGCAAGCCCTTCGGCGGCGAGGGCACCGGTCAGCAGTGCTCGGCGGCCCTGGACTGGCAGGCGGACCACACCTACCGGTTCAAGGTCGCCGCCACCACCGGCGGATGGTTCGACGCCACCGTCACCGACCAGACCACCGGCACCACCATCGACCTGGGCAGCATCAAGACCAAGGCCACCGGCATCTCCCCCGACAACATGGTCGACTGGACCGAGTACTTCGAGTGGAACGACCCCCGCTCCACCTGCTACGACCAGCCGAACTCAGCCGTCACCTTCGGCCTGCCGACCGGCAACGCGGGCACCGTCACCGCCGCGGCCACCTCCACCGAACTGCGCGACTTCTGCAAGCCGCAGGCCAAGGCCGAGCTGACCGCGCAGGGCAGCACGCACCGCAACGCCATCGGCAACAGCGCCCGCGGCCCGCTGCAGAACGGCCGCTCCTGCCTCACCGCACAGGGCACCCCCGGCGACGGCACCAAGCTCACGGTGTCCGACTGCACGCCCACCGCCGACCGCGCCTGGGTCCTTGCCCCCGACCAGACTCTGCGCCTTCCCTCCAACTACTGTCTCACCGAACAGAGTTCCACCACCGCCGTGCGCGACTGCGCCGGCGCCGCCGACGACGGCAAGGTCGCCGACCCCGCCAAGCAGTGGACCTACGACGCCACGGCGAGAACCCTGCGGAACAAGAAGTCCGAGCAGTGCCTCACCGCCACCCCCGACGGCACACCCGTCACCCGGCCCTGCACGCCAGGAAGCACGGACCAGACATGGAGCGTCCCCACCCGCGACGGCGCCCCCACGGACCACGGCCCCGCGAATGGCGTCCCGCCGACGGCACCCTCCCCCACCACCAGCTCGCCGCACACCCCCCACCCGGTCACCCGCACGGCCACCAGGCACAGCGACGCCCTCCCACTCCTCCTGGGCGGCACGGCCGTCCTCATCGCCGGAGCCGCCGCCCTCCTCATCGCCCTCCACCGCCGCAACCGTGCTCGACGGACCCGCGGCTGATCCCGCCCCGAGGAGAGCCGACCTGTCCGCGAACCGCTCGCGGGCTCCTCGCCATCAAGCGTTCAGCCGGCTGAGGCTGAAGTTCCCTCAGCAGGGCAAGCGAACCGGACTCGAAGACGTGCCGGGTACCCCGTCCAACCGCTCACGGAACAGAGAAGAACGCTCGTGACCAGTCACAGCCGCAGGGCCGCTCGCGCGGCGGCGGGCACGGTCGCCCACCTGACCGCGGTCGTGCGCAGCCGACGTGCCCATGAGCAGCGGGCCGTCCGGCCGGGAGTCGCTCGGCCTCCCTCGCCGGGGTGGGCTTCCGTCGCCTCAGCCGTCTCCACGGCAGTGGCCGCCATGCCAGCGGGTCACAGCACCGTTCACCTGCCGAACCGGCTGCCACCGGTGCCCGTCGATCAGGGACAGCTGGACCAGGCGCTGACCGCGATGGTGAGGTACGCATGGCTGCGCACGCCGCCCGGAGCCCGCGTGCTGGTGCAAGCGGCTGCGGCAACGGACGTGCTCAAGGTCCGCGTGGCGGACCGGGGGCCGGACGTGGCCCGCGAGGCGAAGCCCTGGCTGCTCGCGGACCCGCGCCGCTCAGGCGGCGGCCTGCAAGCCGCGGTTCGGCAGCTGAAGGCGTCCGGCAGCGGCCGGATCACCCTTGAGGACAACCCCGCGGGTGGACTCGTCCTCGTTCTCGCGCTCTCGGTGGCCACCCACGGATGACACCCGCAGCCGGTCGGCAGGACGGTGCACCAAAGAGGATCCGACGCCCCGGTTACCCGACCACAGCCGTCGTCCGGCCAGGTGGGCAGAGGCGGAGGACCGTGCCCGCTGGAGGCGCCTCAGGCTACCGGCCGCGCCGCGAGCGCTTCGCCCAGCTCGTCCGCGAAACCGCCGCCCGCCACCGCGACAGGCTCATCTGACCGCCTCTGCCCGGACACGGCAGCAACCCGATGCCCAACCACCTGCCCGGCGACCCCGTACTGCGACCGCTCCCGCGCCAGGTCGCTGGCCTCCTCGCAGAGTTGCATGCCCCACCCAGGCTCGCGGCCCATCTTCGGGCCGTCCACGATGTCGCCCACCAACTGGTCGACTGGGTCGAACGGCACTACCCGCAGCTGGACTGCGACCGGGACGCCGTCCTTTTCGGCGCCGCCACCCACGACATCGGGAAGATCCTGCACCCCGAGGAGCTCTCCCGGCCCGGCTCCGCGCACGAGATGGCTGGCCACGACCTGCTGATCGCCCGGGGAGTCACTGAAGTTCCACCCTGCGGTTGGACACCTGGACACTGGGACGTATGAGCCCAGAGGAAGCAGTCACAGGTGGGAACCAAGAGCAACATGAGTAAGC